>CAMZLN010000150.1 GCA_947311465.1 uncultured Saprospiraceae bacterium | reverse complement strand
TAATTAGATGAGTAAAGGTAATAAAAGAATTACGAATTATTTAATTGAAGTGGTTCTACTGCATCATTGAAGTTATGCTTTTTAATACTCCGTTAGAAATTATAGCATAATTTCTAACGGAGTATTAAAAAGCATAACTTCAATGATGCAGTAGAACCACTTCAATTAAATAATTCGTAATTCTTTTATTACCTTTACTCATCTAATTACATCTGAATCATACACATGGAAAAACAAAAAATAATCGAAATCATCAAAGCAAAATATCAAGACACTTTTGATGTTGATGACAAGACAGGAAATCTTACTTTTAAGTCTAAGAACGGTATCCCTGCTTTTGAAATGATATTGGTCGAAGGTGGCACCTATGAAAATGATGAAGGAGCAAAAGTGACAATATCTCCTTTCTTTATGGGAAAGTACGCAGTCACGCAAGAGCTATATCAGGCTGTGATGCATAAGAACCCAAGTTATTTTCAAGGAACAAATCATCCTGTAGAACAGGTTTCATGGTTTGATAGTGTAGATTTTTGCAATACATTAAATAAAAAACCAATATGTAATGCAGATTATCATTTTCTAACATCTAATAAAGAAAAAACCACGGATATCTCTGCTATTGAAGGTTTTCGATTGCCAACAGAAGCCGAGTGGGAATTTGCTGCACGTGGGGGAAAGGATTTTGCACACAATCGTTTGGAATATGCAGGTAGTGATAATCTGGACGCAGTGGGTTGGTATGATGAGAACAATGAGTATGAAACCAAACCTGTTGGTTTGAAATTTCCTAATAAACTGGGAATCTATGATATGAGTGGTAATGTTTGGGAATGGTGCTGGGATTGGTATGATAACAATTTTTACGCCAAGCGTGATACCTATAATCCTGTGAATTTGGGAAAAGGCTCTGATCGTGTTTTGCGTGGCGGCTCTTGGCGCTTTGACGCCGATTTCAGCCAGGTAGCTAATCGCTTCATCATTGAGCCAGACTTCAGGCTCATTCACATTGGTTTTCGTATGGTCTGGGGTTTTTCAGTTCACGAAGAGCCAAGAAAACCTATAAAGTACAAAACGTGGAAATTTTGGACGTAGTAGCGTAGGGACGGAGCTACTCGGACGGAATTTCTACTTTTTGTGGTGATTTTAAAATGGAAAAAGTAAAAATATGCAACAAATACAAATTTTTAGTATTCCCGCTTTTGGAAATGATGAGAAATTGGATGAGATGAATTTTGTAAGCTTCAGTTTATGGAATTAAAAATTGGTTCTACTTCCTTATTTTTTAAAACTTAAATGATGAATTTAACACACAATGACTTACAACTTTTAGAAAGCACTCAAAGAATTGCAACGAGTAAAATAGTAAACGGTGTTTTCGTATTTGATGAATCTACGCAAGATTTGTCTTTTGTAGATTTAATACACCATGAAGAGCTAAGAGAGATACGTTTTGTTACTCCGCAACCCAATTTACGATATTTGGATGCTAGCAGATGTGGTTTGGTGCAAATTGTTTTTTCAAAACGATGTGATGCTTTGCAATCTATTTATTTACATCATAATCAATTAACTGCATTTGATATACAAGTGGAGCTACCCTCCTTGGAGTTGTTGGATTTGAGTTTTAATGAACATTTAAGTGCTGTTCAATTTAAGAGTGTTCTCCCGAAGTTGATGTATTTGTATTTACATAAATGTGATTTGAGAGATTTAGAGCCTTTGGTGGGGTATTTTTTACGGGAGGTGTTTGATTTTAATATTGAGGGGAATGGGAATATGATATTACCACCAATATCTTATGTAGAAAGGGGTAAAAATGCTGTTGTTCGGTATTTTAAAACAATTGAAAAAACGGAAGAAGAAGAGTATATCTATGAAGCAAAATTAATTATTTTAGGTGCTCCAGAGTCTGGTAAAACTACATTGGCTAGAAAAATGAAAAATAAAGGGGCTGCAATGACAAAAAAAGAAGAAAGAACATATTCAATTGAATTGACTAAATGGGAGTTTTCATATGTTTTTGAAGGGAAAGGAGAGCAAGAAGTGGTCGTTAACATTTGGGATTTCGGAGGACAAACGATTTTAATGCATACACATCGTTTTTTTCTATCTAAGCGTTCAGTTTATATTATTTTGGCAGATGGAGCAAAAGATGGGAAAAAATATTTTAAATATTGGATACACCAAACCAAAGAATTTGCAGGAAATAGTCCTGTGGTGATTTTTATCAATGAAGTTAGAGGGAATAAAATAGATGTTAAAAAGGGAGATTGGCAGAAGCTAAATCCTAATTTGGTCAATGAATGTATTGGAAATGATTTGGATAAAGTAGCCGAAACTGAAAGTGTTCAATTTGAAAGAAATGTTGATTATATCAAGGCTCAAGTTGTGAGTTTAAAGGATTTTGGTGAGCGTGTAATTTCAGGTACAAGTGGTGTTCGTAAGACTTTACTGAAGTGGCAGGCAGAAAATCTAAAGGTGATTAAGAAATCTGAATTTATTGATATTTGTATTGAAAATGGTATAAAAGATGAACAATCACAAATGGATTTATCTTATTATTTTCACCATCAAATTGGAATATTTCTTCATTTTCAAGAGAATGAAATTTTACAACGAAAAATATTTATTGATAACCAATGGGTTTTAAATGGAGCATATTCCGTTCTAAGAAATGAAAAAGTATCAAAGAATAAAGGGAAGCTTAAGAAATCTGAATTTTGGGGTCTCTTTTCGGAAGAATACAAAGAATATAGATTGGAGTTAAAAGAACTCTTGAAGGTGTTTTATATTATCTATGAAAAGGATGATTATATTGTTGTTCCGCAGCATTTGTCAGTAGTCGTTCCTGAATATGAATTTGATGAAAAGGAAAGTGTGCAATTTACTTTTCAGTATAATCGATACATGCCTGTAGGTATTTTATGGCAATTTATTGTAACCAATAATTTGTTTATTATGGGTGATTTGGTTTGGAAAGAAGGTGTTGTTTTGCAATTTCAAGATACGATAGCTGAAATTATTGAGGATACGGATAATGATTTAATACGAATTAGAGTGTTGGGACCAGAACGCGAAGACTTACGTGCGAAAATTATTTATGCATTTGAAGTTATCCATAAGGGCTTTACAGAATTAGACGTTAAAAGACATGTCCCATGCCAATGCTCAGAATGTTCAAATAGTAGTACAAGTCCGCATGTTTTTGATTATAGCTATTTACAAAAACTAAGAAATAAAAAGATTCAGGATGTAAGATGTGAAATTAGCCTGGAGAATGTAATTGTCGAAAAATTACTACGTGGTATTTATATTGAACAAATTGGTAAAGCAGAAGGGATTAGGGTCGAGGGTTCTGGAAATGTAATTATTGTAGATGTCAAAAAATCCAAAATTGATATAAGTCAAAAAGTTCCATCTAATCTAGAAAGTGATAGGATAAATAATTTAGCAACAAAGAAAGATATTGCAGGCATCCACAACCACCTAACTCAACAAGACGCCCAACTAGAAGACATAAAAGCAATAGGGCAAAAATACATAGATTCGTTGTCAGAAAGCCAAAAAGAGCTCAACGATAGCATGAATATCTTAATCGCACAAACAGAAAAAGCGGAAATGGAAACAATTCTCCATGAAATGCAATCCATGATGAATGATCAATTTAAAAAGGACGAATTGGCACAGATCAATCAACTTATCAATAATGAACGTACCGATATGGCTGTAAAAATGAAATTTATGATACCGTTGGTGATTGCAAAAGCGGAAATTGAGTTTTCCAGAAAGATGAAAGTACCCCAAACGTGGCAAGAATTTAAGGCTTTATTTGTGAAGAATAATTGATTTCAAGGGATTTGTTATGTGTGTTTTTCTACGTGTCAAACAATCAGACAGTATTATCCCATGCACTAATATACAAACTACGCTTCGCTGTTTGGTCGAAATGAAATAAATTTCATTTGTTGTTTATTGATATTGGTTAATCTATAATAAGTGTATG
>CAMZLN010000149.1 GCA_947311465.1 uncultured Saprospiraceae bacterium | reverse complement strand
TTACTAGCAGATGTAGATGAACTTCTTAAGATTATTGGAACAATTCTGAAAACAATCAAGAGAACTGGAAATTAGGAATTAGGAATTGTGAATTAGGAATTAGGAATTAGGAATTAGGAATTAGGAATTAGGAATTAGGAATTAAAAGTGTTGTAACAATTCCACATTCTCAATTCCTAATTCCTAATTCTCAATTCCTAATTCCTAATTTCCAGTTCTCTTGATTGTTTTCAGAATTGTTCCAATAATCTTAAGAAGTTCATCTACATCTGCTAGTAAACTATCCCGTTGTTCAATACTGATATATCCCGTATCATGCATCAGACGAATCCAATAGTGAGTTTCACGTGCTTCTTTGTATGAAATATACAATTTCGCATTAAAATCTTTTTTCGATTGTCCACCAATCGCTTCTTCAACATTTGCCCCAATAGATGTACCACTTCGCAAAAGTTGTTTACTCAAAACAAACTCTTTCTTTTCCGTACAGAGATATTGATACAATTTTACAATTCGAACCGAAAAAGCATAACTCTTTACTTGAATCACATTCTCACGCATATTTAAAACATTTACATTCCTAATTCTCAATTCCTAATTCCTAATTCAAAAACGATATTTCTTCTTCATCTTCGAAGTCAAAGCATTCTTATTAATCATAAACGCAGTTGTTTTCAACTTAAAATACTCTTTAGACACATAAAGGTATCCTTCAAAAGGATTTCTTGTATCCCATGAATTTTTAACCAAATACCATTCTTTACCACTTTGATCTTTTGAAATACCTACGATATGCATCGCATGATCATCAGTCGTTTGATAATTGTCATATTCCATTTGACGACGTTCTTGAGTAACTTTTGCTTCAGAAACTGGATATGAAAACATAGTTTCCTTTTCTTCATCTTGCATATTGCGATAAGATTTTCCAGGCACATAAGCCATTCCTTTTTTCCAAGAAAAGAATTTTTCACTCACGTCAGAAGCCCAAGCTACCGAATATCCATTCTTCAAACACTGATCTACGACTTCAATCATTTCATCCATTGGAACGTTCATTGACAATCCGTAATTCCAGTTGTCAGGCACCATAATCACCATATTTTGATAAAAAGGTTGATGTGTAAATGAAGTAAATTGAACATAATCGTTACCATCAAGTCCTACGACTTCTTTTGCGAAAGATTTAGGAGTATAAGACTTTCCATTGTACTGGAATTTATCTTCATTATCCCCTAAATATACATCCAAAACACTTTCATAAGCTTTCTTCCAAACAGGGGTCAATTTTTTATTTTTATTTTTAATGACAGCATCCAACATTGCTTGTAAAATAGCAGACATTTCTCCATGACGATTGATATCTGTACCATAATTCAATCCTGAAAACGCTTCTTGCGGAACAGCGCCATATTTTTTATACATTTCAAAAACATCTGGCAAAGCACCACCTTGACCAAATTCTAGGGCACCGTGCATTCTCACATACCTATCCCCTTTATCTAAATACACTTTTTTTACAAAAAACATTTCAGCTAAATCGACAGGTTTTTTCCCGATTCGAATCATCTCCGTTTCCAAAAATGAGTTGGCGGAATAACTCCAACAAGTACCTGATGCACCTTGATTTTTAACATTAGTTGTTTCAATATTTACAACTTCCTTAAATTCAAATCCATTTTGGGCATTTAAATTTCCTACTGCCAAAAAAATAACAGCGATTACTAACACTTTTAAATTCATAGTTATATTTTATAATTTACAAAGACTGTAAAGATAAGAGAAATTTTGATTATTATTGAGTTAAAATATTTGAGTGCGTGACAAAATGTGGGAATCCATACCATTTGGTAGGCAGGAACGGATAGTGCCGCAGCTACGCTGCTAATTTTCTGTTCATTGCCCGTTGGGCGATGGATAGTGCCGTGGCTCTGCCACTTTCCCGTTATTGTGGCAATGAAATATTTTAAAATCAAAATCTCCCACTATATCACGCACTCAAAATATTTGTTTGTCAATAGGATGCACGTAAAACACCACAAAACAAATCATCACACAATCGACTACTCCAATAAATCAGGTCTACGTTCCTTCGTTCTTTTCAAACTCTTCTCATAACGCCATTCATCAATCAATTTATCATTCCCAGAAAGCAAAACATCAGGCACTTTCCATCCCTTGTATTCATAAGGTCTTGTATAAATAGGTGGAGCTAACAAATCATCTTGAAAAGAATCAAATAATGCAGATGTTCCGTCATTCAATACCCCTGGAATCAATCTAACCAAGCTATCCACTAGTACACAAGCCGCTAATTCACCACCCGAAAGAACAAAATCACCAATCGAAATATCCAATGTGATATAATTTTCTCGAATTCGTTCATCAATCCCTTTATAATGACCGCAAATTAACATCAAATTTCCTTTCAACGATAATTCATTCGCCTTGGATTGATTCAATGTTTTACCATCTGGAGTCAGATAGATAATTTCATCATAATCAACTTCTGATTTTAGTTTCTCAATACATTTTGCCAAGGGTTCAACCATCATAACCAAACCTGCACCACCGCCATATTGATAATCATCTAACTGACGATTGGGACCAATCCCATATTCTCGTAAAGGATGAATATGCAAATCCAAAATACCCTTTTCTTGTGCTCGTTTCAAGATTGAGTGAGACAATGGGCTTTCCAACAATTCAGGTATTACGGTAATGATATCTATTCTCATTCAATATATTTTTATACAAAGTAAATCTTTTTTTCTGAAATGATTAGAACTCAGCTCATAAAAAATGGTTAATTATATCTTGACGGAAACTCATCAAAATTAAAACTGTGTCGTTCTTTAATATTTTGCTAATTTACATTTTCACACTTCCATATACCTATTTATAGAAATAATTCCTTAAATTTGAATTTTGAGAACAAAACACGACCAAAGTGATAAATATATCACAACATTTATTAGCCAATCGAAAAAATCGCCCTGCGCTTTCAAATCCCAGTTGGTATAAGATTAGGAAGTTGAAAGGTATTGTCATTCATTGGACGGCTAATACAGGAATTGGATCTGACGCGCTTAGAAACCGTAGCTATTTTGAAAGTGCTCCCCTTTTTGTTTCTTCTCATTATATTATTGATGACCATTCTGTATTGCAAATTATTCCAGAAAATGAAGTAGCATATCATTGTGGGGGAAAATCATACACAAATATTGGAAAAGCTATTATTGAAGATAATCTCACTCCAAATTACTTTTTATTAGGAATTGAAATGTGTGTCAATCGAGATGGCGACTTTGATAAAACCTATCAAAATACAATTGAACTGGTTCAGCATCTATTAACTAAATACAACTTAACTTCTCAACACCTATTTAGACATCATGACATTACAGGAAAAGATTGTCCCAAAATGTTATTGACTGGAGAAAGTTGGAAAAAATTTAAAGACGCTGTAAATGTTGGATTGCTTTACGGTTCTGAAAAGCCAATAAAACAAGGCGTTGTAAAGGCATCAGAAATTACTATATATAGTGAGCCTGGTTATCAAAATGAAATTGTAGGTCGATTGGTTTATAATGATTCCATTGAAATTTATGAAATTTATGGCAATTGGTATCGCATTAGTCATACAGAGTGGATCAGCAAAAATAATATTGAAGTTACTTTTTCAAAAAAACAAGGAACAACAACTTCCATTACTGGAACAAATATATACTCAGAACCCAATCCATCAAGTCCAATCGTAGATATTATCTCTGATGGAGTACTTTTAGAATTATTTGAATCCGCTAATGGCTATTATAAAATCGGTCAAAATCAATGGCTAGATAAAACTGCTATTCAACATACGGGTAATCGTACAGGAAAAATAAATGTGCCAACCGTTTTGAATATTCGTAGTGGTCCAGCCACAAGTTATTCCATAGTAAGAACCATTAAAGACCAAACTTTAGTTGAAATTTTCGAAACCTACGACCATTGGCATAGAATAGGTAACAAAGAATGGGTATCCGCAAGTTTTGTTACGCTTTTGGATCAAGAAGAGAATGCGTTTGGAAGTTTATTTCCTTCTGTACAATAAGATACTGTGTTAAAATCCAAGTAATTTGATAAAAAAATATTGATTTCGACCAAATTATATTCGGTATAGCCAATAAGATTCCGTTATAGCATTTTCCTTAAAAATTGCTATTTAAAAATATACACGTAAATACATATGTCCAGCTACTTAATACCATGTATTTTAAAAAAATGTAGTATCTTTGTGCCAAATTTCATACAATGAAAAAACTATTATTCTACCTATCATTTACATTTCTACTATCTTTTACTGCCTTTTCAACAACATGGGAAGTAGGCACAAATAAGACATATACTTTGCCGAGTCAAATAATGCCATTGGTTCAAGATGGAGATTCAATTTTAATCTATGATGGAAATTACGTGGGTGATGTCGGCGTTTGGGATAAAAATAGCTTGATTATAAAAGGAATTGGCAATCCGCATTTGATGGCCAATGGACAAAATGCACAAGGGAAAGCCATTTGGGTAACAACAGGAGATAGCATTTACATTGAAAATATCGAATTTTCAGGAGCGACTGTTCCAGATAAAAATGGCGCAGCAATTAGAGCAGAAGGACTAAATTTAACTATTTCAAAATGCTATTTCCATGACAATGAAAATGGGATATTGGTAAGTAATAATCCAGACATTAATCTTTTTATTGAGTTTTCTGAATTTGGCAACAATGGATATGGTGAAGGATTTACGCATAGCGTCTATGTAGGGCACAACCACAGTTTCACAATGCAATACTGTTACTTTCATCATGCAAAAGTAGGGCATCATGTCAAAAGTAGAGCCCAAAACAACTTTATCAAATACAATTACATCACAGATGAAGAAGACGGTAACTCAAGTTCACTTATTGATTTGCCAAATGGAGGATTTTCAATCATTATTGGAAACATCCTATTCCAAGGACCAAAAGCAGAAAATGGAAGATTGATTTCTTATGGATTGGAAGGATTAACCAATACCTATAATAAATTGAGAGTGGTCAACAATACCTTAATTTCTGAAAAGCAAATGGCTATATTTTTAATGACAGATCCTAATGCAATGGATGTTCAAATTGTAAATAATCTATTGATTGGGAATGGAGAAATTCTTCAAGGTCCAGGTACAAAAATCAATAATATCTATTTTGAAAATAAGGATGATGCACAGTTAATAGATTATGATAATCAAAATTATTCACCTTTAGCTTCTTCTTCTGTAGTGGATAAAAGTATAGATTCAGGAATCCTAGATGGCATAATTTTAACACCAGCATCTGAATATGTCCACCCCGTTTCAGGACAATTGCGTGGGCAATATGGAGTTATTGATATTGGAGCGTTAGAGCATCAATGGCCTGATGCGGTAAAAGATATCCAACCTTCGGGATTATCAATTTCGCCTAATCCATTTCATGAATTTACTACTATATCCATAGAAAGCAATAATCTTCATGATGCAAAGCTCCAAATTTATAATGCTGTTGGACAATTGGTTCGGACAGAAACGGTGAATGGAGATAAAATTATTATTGATAGACTGGGTTTAGAAAATGGAGTTTATATTATTCAGCTTATTGACAAAAATCAAATTTTAAAAAGTGGAGTAATTTTAATTGAGTAATAGGAATAAACCGCTACTGCTTTTTATTCATTTCATGTATTCATTTCATGCCTTTATGAACGAATATTACCGTCGCGGAGCTAGTTATATCCGCACTATTCCCCAAACAAATACACCGCTCCAGCCTCAGACATCAACGCCCCATCATGCCCTACATTTTTAACATAATCAATTTTCCAATTAAAATCAAAATTCAATTGTTCTGCACGCTTTTTGGATTGCTTATAGAAATATTCCCCCCTGGAAAAACGATTTGTTCCTTGAACATCGACATCATCATTTCTTCTTAAATTTGGACTATCCGAGTCATTATCATTTTCCCCTAACAAAATGACCAATTCTTTTTGAAATACATCCTTATCTAATTTAGTCAAAGGACTTTTATCCAAACCATAAGGAAAATTAATTTTAAAATTGGGTAAAGTGTACCAACCCGCATTCGCAGCAATGGCAGTTTCGACATTATTATTTGGATTGTATATCATAAAACGATGTACGAATTGCGCTCCCGCTGAATGACCAAACAAATAGTATGTTGAGTGAACATTGATGGTCATTTCTCTGACTTTATCAAACAAAGAATCAATTATTTTAAATGTCCATTTTTGCTTTTCAATGAAATTTCCATCTTCTCCTACTAAATTTCCAAGATTATACATCATGGCATCAGGAAAATCTTCATTTGAAAATACTGGAGCAATGATCAACAAATCGTATTTTTCTGCCAATTTAATCCATGAATCTCTATAATCGTTTCCATTTCTCTTATGACCATGCATGACAATAACCACCTTTAGTTCTGAAAACTCCTTTTCAGGAGCATAATAATATACTTCGATTGGCTTATCAGACAAAGGCGCATAGTCAGAAAAAACGAAATAGCCTTTTCCATGATTTATTGTCGTACTCGGGTTTTCAATCTTCTGCATTTTCTCAATTTTTGTCCGATAAAATTTATTTCGTCAAAGATATCAGCAACCATTAAACCTAAAATGCAAGTTATAAAAACTAGAGAAAAGTGTATTGCTTTCATTTGGTTTATTTTTATTAATGATAGAAAAAACAAAAGCATCAGAGTTGCGATATTGCAGTAATAAACAAATCATCATTAAAAATACCGCATTTATCCAAAACAAATAGTAATTTCGCATCAATTCAAATAAAATAAACATGAATACAATTACAAATCAAAAACTCAACGTTTACAAAATAAAAATCGAAGAAATCGTTCGAAAATTGCATGATCTCACTCATAAAATCGGTCATAAAGAATTGGCCAAAACAATAAGTGATTTGAGAAGCAGGTTAAATGAACCCTTTCTATTTGTGATTGCAGGAGAAGTGAAGGCAGGAAAAAGTAGTTTCATCAATGCACTTTTGGATACAGGCGAAGAAATTTGCAAGGTAGCACCACAGCCGATGACAGATACGGTCCAGCAAATTATCTATGGTGAAAAGGAAGAAATAATTGAAATAAATCCCCATTTGAAAAAGATTTTATTACCCGTTGAAATCCTGAAAGAAATTGCAATAGTCGATACCCCAGGCACAAATACAATTGCGGAATATCATCAAGAAATTACCGAGCGGTTTATTCCTGGTTCCGATCTCATTGTCTTCGTTTTTGAAGCAAAGAATCCCTACCGTCAATCTGCTTGGGACTTTTTTGATTTTATCCATGATGAATGGCGTAAAAAAATCATTTTCGTACTCCAACAAAAGGACCTTTTACCTGAAGAATCTTTGCAAGTAAATGTTAAAGGAGTAAAAGAAAATGCTATTAAGAAAGGTATAGAAAATCCAATCGTTTTTGCTGTTTCTGCTCTTGATGAATTGGAAGGTCGCAAAGAAATTAGTGGATTTATTGAAATCAGAAAATTTATTTCAGAAAATATTACTGGAGGAAAAGCACCTATATTAAAACAGAAAAATAATATTACTACTGCTGAAAATATCTTAACTAAAATTTCTTCTGGTATTCAATTGAGAAAAAAGCAATGGGAGTCAGACATGATTTTTCGAAATGATATCAAGGAAACGCTTTCCGAACATCAAAATCGATCAGAAGGACAAGTGGATAATTTAGTGAAAAATTTATTGACTGCCTACGATAATAGTACATTGAAAGGGGAACAAGAATTGAGCAACGGTTTGCGTTTTTTCACCCTTTTAAAACGGTCGGTAGGCTCTATTTTTAGTAAAAAAACATCTGCAAAAGACTGGCTTACAGGCATCGCAAGTAATCTTGAAACCGATTTGAATCAAAAAATGAAAATCAAACTCAATGAAGGTGTTGTGGATATCGCTGATTCTATTCAACAAATGGCACGAGTAATTGATCTTAAAATCAAAACAAGTGATACCATTCTGAAAGACGATCATGAGATATTTAGTGATATTGCCGCTAAACGTGCCAATGTTTTAGAAGAGCTTAAAAATACCTTTGCGCAATTTCTAAATGAAGCCGATAACTTTAAGGGAAGTGACCTTTTTGGGGAGAAAAACATCTCTCCTAATGTCGCAACGGGAAGTGGTTTGGCGCTAGTAGGCGTCATTATAACTACGGTCACCAATACGGCTGTTTTTGATATTACGGGTGGACTTTTGACCGCAGTCGGGCTATTATTTGCAGGTGTTTCTGTTGGTTTTCAACGTCGAAAAATCATTTCTGGGTACAACGATGAGATCAAAAAAGGCCGTACAAAATTGAAAAATGAAATTACTACCAAATTAAAAAATTATATTGCTGATATCAAAAATAAAATTGATAAAAACTTCAATAAATTTGATCATTTAATCAATTCTGAAAAAGAACAATTGGATGAATTAGAAGCTTCTCATCGTACAATTCATCAAGAAATTATTACACTAAAAAAAGAGTTATCTTAAATAAGTATGATTTATAAATTAATAAAATACCCTTTCTTTGGGAAATACATGGTCAAATGGAGAAATCCTTTGTCTGAAGATGAAATGAAGGAATGGGAAAGGATTGACGTGAAAAGCAAATCTGGTGCTACCGTTAAAGGGTTTTATTCATCCATCGAAAATGCCAAAGCGACGATCGTACTTGGTCATCCTATGGGTAAAGAAGCAAAAGGCTATTTTTTGAAACGGGGTTATCCTGAATTATTGAAAAATAACGGCTACAATGTTATTGTCTTTGATATCAATGGATTTGGAGAAAGTAATCATGGGAGTTTTTCTTTTTTTGAAGATATTATTGCAATAGGGAAAAAAGCCAAGGAACTACAGCCCAATATTCCAGTTGGTTATCATGGTATTTCTCTAGGAGCACAATGGGCAACAATCGCCTTCGCAGATGAGACGCATCCATACAATTTTGCAATTATAGAAAGTACTGCAACTACGTTATTAGAGTTTTGGAATCAATATCCAACCCCCTACAAAGCACTTCGATTTCTTAATCTTTTATTACCAAAATATCGAAAAAAAATCGAAATGATAGAAAGAATAAAAGAAGCAACTAATCTACAGTCTATCTTGTATATTTATTCTAAATCGGATGAACTTATTCCCTACGAAATGGGGGAACGATTCCATAAAAACACATCAATCCCATCAGAGCTTTGGAGTGTTCCAAATGCCAAACATGCTGCCATTATGAAATCGGAATCAAAAGATGCTTATCAAGACAAAATTATTGATTATTTTGATGAATCTGTGAAAGATTATTTATCATCTTCAGATTTTTGATCATCTTTCTTCTTGACAGGTCCATTTAATTTCCAAAATAACCAGCCAAATCCAACGATAAAGTGGAGGACAACTATCCCCATTATTATATTTGTGAACATAATTTTTTATTGCAAAAATACATTTATTAAGAATATAAATAAGGTGATTTTAATCACAATCATCGACAATCTAAAATTATTGGATCCAAATCAATGACATTGCTTTGATGTCCCGCACGATCTTCAATATACAACTGATATACAACGGTATCGCTGGGTTCATTCTCGTTGCTAGTACAGGGTGTAATAAATGGATCGTCAAAAATACAGCAAGTTGAAAAAAGTACAAGTTTCACTTCCCCAGATATCCCCTTGCTTGCACCTGCTTCTGGAATCAAAGGAATTTTGTATTTAATATTATCAGAATTGTCACGTGTATCAATCAAGAAAATTGACAAAGAATCATCCGAACCTAAATCTCCATCTCCATCTGTAAAAGAAAACTTTACACTCAAGGAATCTGTACTAAAATTTCCTTGTTTCATGGTATTCCGACTAAGACCTATATACTTAATTTCTGGTTCAATCGGATATTGCGGAGCATTTATACAGCCGAAAACTAGTAACGAAAGAGCAATTATACTATATTTGGCGCTTCTTTGAAGGAAGTTCATATTTAAGAGTTTATTTTTAATCTAACGAAGTTTTATATCTTTTATTGAAATTAATGGAATCAAAAATTCACAAACAAATATCTCAACAAATTTTAAATATTCAAAATAATGATTTTGATGATGTGGCAATGCAATTATTCCAATATCAAGCAAAATATAATGAGATTTACGGAAAATATATCAAACTGTTAGGAAAAGATGTGAATTCCATCAAAACAATCGAAGAAATTCCCTTTTTACCGATTTCATTCTTTAAAAATTTCACTGTAAAAACAGGGATTTGGAAACCTGAAATCATATTCAAAAGCAGTGGGACTACTGGACAAATTAGGAGTAAGCATTCTGTAAGAAATTTAGATTGGTATGAAGAGATAAGTACCCTTGGTTTTAATCATGTCTATAGTAACATAAAAAATTATTGCACATTGGCGCTCCTTCCATCCTATCTAGAAAGAAATGATGCATCTTTAGTTTATATGACTCAGTTTTTTATCCATCAATCGAAATACAAACAAAGTGGTTTCTTTCTGAATGATTTTCAAAAATTGAAAGTAACCATAGATGAATGTAAAGAAAAGAATATTCCAATTCTTTTAATTGGTGTTAGTTTTGCACTTTGGGATTTAGCCGAACAAATAAATATTCAATTTCCAAAAAACACCATTGTCATGGAAACAGGGGGCATGAAAGGCAGACGTAAAGAATTGATACGTAGCGAATTACACGAAATACTTGAAAGTGGTTTCAATATCATTCCAATCCATTCTGAATATGGTATGACAGAATTATTATCTCAAGCCTATGCCCCAAAAAATGGCATCTTCTCTCCTACTCCAACTATGAAAATCAGAATTCGAGAGTTTTACGATCCCTTGACGACGCTTCCTTCTGGCAGAGGTTTGATAAATATTATTGACTTGGCAAATATTGATTCTTGCTCTTTTATTGCAACTGATGATATCGGAATATTGCATAAAAATGACACATTTGAAGTTCTTGGTCGTATGGATAATAGCGAATTGCGGGGTTGTAATTTAATGATACAATAACGCTTTAAAAATAGCGATTGAATGGAAAATATCAAAAAGAAAGATTTTTAATTTTGACAAGTTCCATTCAAACTTTAAATAATATGACAATTTTGTTATATTTGATTAATGTTCCAAAATCGCCTTAAACTTTAAAAAGAATGTCCAAAAATAAAATAAAAACGGTAGCAAAAGTTACGAACAAAACAATCCTTGGAATTATTCTAGGAGTATTTGCCTTTCTACTTTATGCGAATACACTAGGTTTTGATTTCGCTCTTGACGACTATTCGGTGATTAGAGAAAACTATGTTGTAAAACAAGGATTTCAAGGTATTTCTACCATTTGGAAAACGCATTACCGATTTGGATATTGGAATAGTACCGCTTCTCTTTATCGTCCATTGACATTGACATTTTTTGCTATTGAATGGGCATTGTCACCCGACAATCCAAGCATACACCATTTTATGAATGTATTTTTATATGCCTTATCTGGATTTTTGTTATTTTTTGTCTTATCAAAAATCATGAAAGGAAAAATAATAATTCCTTTCATCGCAAGTCTAATATTTGTTTCGTTACCCATTCACAGTGAAGTAGTTTCAAACATTAAAAGCCGTGATGAAATAATGGGATTGTTATTTGTCTTGGGCAGTATCAATTTTCTATGGAATTATCTCAATAAGAATAACATACTTTCATTGATACTATCCTTGTTTTTCTTCTTTTTAGGACTCTTATCCAAGGAAAGTGTAATTACGTATCTTGGTGTAGTTCCATTATTATTATACTTTTTGACCGACAAAAAGATAGGAAAAATTATTTCAACAACCGCATTGTTTATTATTCCTACGGCAATATTTTTATTTATAAGATTTAAAATTGTAGGTGGAACTGGCGTAGGAGAAAGTGTCTCAATCTTGGATAATTTCCTTCAAGGCGCCCCTGATACTGTAACATTTATAGCATCAAATTTCATTATTTTAGGAAAATATCTTTTGAATCTAATTCTACCCTTTTGGTTGGTTCATGAAGTGGGTTATCATCAAATTCCCTATGCTGGGTTTGGAAATTGGCAAGTAATTGTCTCCATTCTTGCATATTTAGGACTGATCTATATTGCAATTAAAGGATTGAGAACAAAAGAATTATCGTCCTTAGGAATAATTTTCTTTTTAATGACATTTTCAATATTCTCCAACTTTTTCATACTGATTGGAACCGCCTATGGCGAACGATTGATGTATTTTCCTTCTATCGGATTTAGTCTATTTTTAGCGGCAGCGTTGACAAAATTATCGAAAATGGATTTGGGGTCATTGGACATTAAATCGCTATTAAAAAAATCAGGCCTACTCTTACCTTTGTTATTAATCATCATTTCAATTAATGCAGTAAAAACAGTAGGTAGAAATTCTGCTTGGAAAAACAGTTACACGTTATATGAAACAGATATTAAAAAAGTACCTAATAGTGCAAAACTCAACTATCATTTTGGTTTAGAATTGGTAAAAAAAGCACTACATTTAAAAGACAATGCAAGACCTACACCTGAAAATAAAAAGCAATACTCTTTCTTGCTTGGGAAAGCACATAAACAATTTGAAAAAGCAACTAAAATTTATCCAAAGTATGGAGATGCTTACGCACAAATCGGTTTATCCTGGTATAGAAATGGAGATTTTGAAAAAGCGATGCCTGCCTATAAAAAAGCAATAGAAGTCAAACCTAACAACCCTAAAGCACTAAGCAATATGGGTATAATTTATTATGAATGGGGCGACTACAAAGAAGCTCTTGAAGTATATGAAAAAGCAATTCAATTGGATCCAAAATATGTGGATGCCCATAGAAACATTGGAGCATTACAAGCAAAATTCGGAAATTTCTCAGCAGCAATAGAGCATTTTCTAATTGCTTTAAAATATGATCCAAAAAGTGCAACAATATGTAGTTTCCTTGGCAATGCTTATTCAGACAATGGGCAACCCGCATTATCAACAAAATATTTTAACATGGCTTATGAACTAGATCCAAGCCTTAATCCAAAAAATAAAAAATAAAAGATATGATATTAGAAGTAAATCCAAAGAATCCATCTATCAGAGACATGAAAAAAGTAAGAGATATTTTGGAAAATGATGGCGTAATTATTTATCCAACTGATACAGTTTATGCGCTAGGTTGCAACATTTTCAGCCACAAAGCAATTGAAAAATTATGTATGATTCGTGGAATAAAACCTGAAAAAGCTAAAATGACTTTTATTTGCAAGGATATTAGTCAAATTTCAGATTTTACTAGACAAATTGACAATACAACATTTAAAATACTGAAAGAGTTTTTACCTGGTCCTTATACTTTCATTCTCAATGCAAGTAATAAACTACCCAGATTGATGAAAAATAAAAAGAAAACAATAGGTGTAAGAATTCCAGATTCTCCAATTGTGAAAGCAATAATTGAAAATTTGGGGCAACCTATTCTATCTATGTCTTTGAAATCAGACGAAAGTTTCGAAGACTATTTTACACAACCTTTTGAGATTCATGAAGCAATGGGCAATCGGGTTGATTTAGTTATTGACGGTGGACCAGGTAATATTTCACCTTCAACCGTTGTTGATTTAAGCAATGGAGAACCTACCATTTTAAGACAAGGTAGTGGAGAATTTGATATTTAGAATTGGAACTAATTATAGAAAAATAGAAGGTCTTATTGTTTAACACAATAAGACCTTCAATTTTTACGACATTTGTTTGTCAAAGCGATTTACCTCTAATTGTCCTTCGTCAGAAATAAAATTCCTTTTGTCGAATATCTGACATTTTCTTATAAAAAATTGATAGTGACACCAAATTAAAATATTAACTTTGTTTTTCAAACATAAATTTATAAAATGCAGAGTAGATTTTTATATTTAATTCTTTTTCTAGTAATTAGTTTCACAGCTCATTCTCAAAATGGCATTATTCGTGGAAATATTTTCGATAATACCACAGGTGATCCAATTATGTTTGGAAATGTCATTTTAGAAGGAACGAGTATTGGAGCAACAACGGATTTGGATGGTTTTTTTAGTTTACCAGAGATTCCTGCAGGAAATTACAAGTTGATTTCTACTTACGTTAGTTACGATACAGATACTTTAGAAGTAAAAATTGCTGCAAATCAAATTTTATATCAACGCATTGTACTATATGAATCCGCATTTAATCTTGGAGTAGTTAACGTTTCTGCGACTAAGGAAAAGGCTCGTTCTGATGTACAAATTTCCACATTAAAAATTTCTTCAAAACAATTAAAAAGTTTACCATCAACAGGCGGAGAACCTGATATTGCACAATACCTATCCGTTTTACCAGGGATTATTTCTTCAGGAGATCAAGGTGGACAATTGTATATACGTGGAGGCTCCCCGATTCAAAACAAGATTATGTTGGACGGTATGACCATCTATAATCCCTTTCATTCGATTGGATTTTTCTCTGTATTTGAAACAGAAATCATTAAAAATGTAGATGTATTAACAGGAGGCTTTAATGCAGAACATGGTGGCAGAATTTCCGCTGTAGTTGACATCCATACAAAAGAAGGCAATAAAAAAAGATTCGGAGGAATATTATCAGGCAGTCCTTTTTTGGCAAAAGCCCTTATTGAAGGTCCCATTAAACCATTCAACGAAAAATCAGGTACGAGTGCATCGTTTTTAATTACAGGAAAGCAATCTTTGATAGATAAAACTTCCCCGATATTTTACAATTATGCCACTACAGACTCTACGGGAACATTACCTTATAAATTTAGAGATATTTATGCTAAAATTTCATTATTAGGAGGAAAAGGAAGTAAACTAAATCTATTTGGTTTTAATTTTACAGATGGTGTTAATTATTCTGATATTGCAAAATTAAATTGGAATTCAACAGGTGGTGGGGCTAAATTTTCGGTTATTCCCCCAGCTTCCAACCTAACGGTAGATGGAAATATTTCCTATTCTAAATACGATATCGTTTTAGACGAAGGAGATGGAAAACCACGAACCAGTAGTATTGAAGGATTTTCGGCTGGATTAACTTTTAAAAGTTATCACAAAGACAGTGAATTTAAATACGGTTTTGAGTTAAATGGATATAAAACACAATTCAAATTTACAAATTTTTTAAATAATACGATTGAACAAATTGATAATACCACCGAATTATCAGTATTTTCAAAATATAAAAAGAAATGGAATAATCTTATTATTGAACCTGGAGTACGTATCATTTATTATGCATCTCTTTCTCAAGGAGTGGTAGAACCTAGAATT
>CAMZLN010000148.1 GCA_947311465.1 uncultured Saprospiraceae bacterium | reverse complement strand
TTTTTTGATTTGAAAAATTATAGATTACCATATTCTAAATTCATTTTTTATCTTTGTAGCAAAGAATTCAAAATGGCAAAGAAAAAATATTACGTAGTTTGGGAAGGTGTAACTCCTGGTATTTATGAAACTTGGGGAGAATGTTTACAGCAAACCAAAGGCTATCCAAATGCTAAATATAAATCTTTTAAAACGCTAGATTCCGCACAAGATGCCTATCATAGTGCCTTCACAGATCATATCGGCATCAACAAGAAACCAGCCATGGCAACTTTGTCAGAAGATTTAAAAAAAGAAATAATAGCTGATAGCATGAGTGTAGATGCTGCATGCAGTGGCAATCCAGGTATCATGGAGTATCAAGGTGTGGATACGATGACAAAATTCCAATTTTTTCATAAGAAATTCCCCTTAGGTACGAATAATATTGGTGAATTTTTAGCTTTAGTTCATGCGCTTGCCTATTTGCAAAAACAAGGAAAAGATACACCCATTTACACTGATTCTAAGATTGCAATGGGTTGGATAAAAGCAAAAAAATGTCGCTCAAAATTAGAAAAAACAGCAAGAACTAAGGCGCTTTGGGACGTTATTGATCGTGCAGAGATGTGGTTGCATAATAATAGTTTTATGAATCCTATTTTAAAATGGGAGACGAAACGGTGGGGGGAGATTCCTGCGGATTTTGGGAGGAAATAGGTTGAAAAGGGTGCAATGGTTCAAGGTGCAAAGGGTGCAAAGGTGCTAAGGTACAAAGAGTGCAATGATTCAAGGTTTAAAGACAACAAAATAAAGACTAATAAAAAACGAAAATACAGTACAATTGAACCCTTTGAACCTTGCCCTGTTCGACCCCTTGAACCTTGAACCTTGAACCTTACACCTTCGAAGTCTATCTCACAAATTTCATTCGATAAGAGACTTTGATATTTCCTTTTTTAATTTTTTCCAATTTTTTACGGTATAAGCGCTTTTTAAGAGGTTTTATCAGTTCTGTGAATAAAATACCATCGATATGATCGTACTCATGTTGGATAACACGTGCCGTGACTCCTGTAAATAATTTGGTATGTTTTTTAAAGTTTTCATCGTAATATTCCAATTTCACTTGAGCTGGACGATTCACTTCTGCACGAATATCGGGGATACTAAGGCATCCTTCTTCAAAATCCCAAGGCTCTCCACCTTCTTCGATGATTTTAGCGTTGATAAAAACTTGTTTTAATCCCTTTTCATCCGTTCCGTCATCATCGTCTAGTATCAAAGTTGAATCTATGATAAAAAGTCTAATTGCCAATCCAATTTGTGGTGCAGCTAGTCCTACTCCCCTAGCATTTTCCATGGTTTCCCACATATTTTCAATTAGTTTATCCAATTCAGGATAATCTTTATCAATGTTTTTTCCCATTTTTTTTAAAACAGGATGCCCATAAGCATATATTGGTAATACCATTTTTTAATATTTGCGCTCTAAAAATGCTTGCAAAATAAGAGTAGCACTCATTCTATCTACCAAAGCCTTATCTTGTCTTTTTTTCTTTTTTGCTCCACTTAGTAAAATTGCTCTTTTAGCATCTACCGAAGTAAAGCGCTCATCTTCTAAGTGAATTTCTTTATCAGGATAAATTTTTTTCAATTTATTGACAAAGCCCATCACTAGATGATGAATTTGTGCAGGATTACCATCTGGATACAAGGGTTCTCCAACTACGAAAGTAGAAACATCTTCTTCCTTACAATAGTTCTCTATAAATTGAAAAATATTGGGTGTAGCAATGGTATCTAATCCATTTGCACAGATTTGCAGTGAGTCTGTAACTGCAACGCCGACCCTTTTTGTTCCATAATCTATGCCCATAATTCTACTCATAGGTGCAAAGGTAGGGAAAATATGAGATAAAGTTCCGTTATACTTTAAAGAGATTTATTGGATGAGAAGATGAGTCAGTCGCAACTACGATGCTCCTTAGATGAAAGATGAGTTGATTTTGCAAAGGACATTATTTTAAAAAAATAAATTGTATTTTGAAATATCAACTCATCTAGTCCCAACTGTTTGGGGACGACTCATCTTATTATCAATTTATCATTTTTCATAACTGAACCATTACTTATTGAACAACAATTCTCAACACTCGAGTCGAAACATCATTCCCAACATGAACAAAATAAACTCCTTTTGTAAAATTATCTAATAAAAAATGAGTGCTCATAGCTCCATTATCGATTAAAAATGATTTCACCTTTTTTCCATTTAAATCAAAAATACCAATAGAAGTGTTCATCATTGGAATTTCAGATGTTAATGTAAATCTTTCTTTTCCTGGATTGGGATAGATTGAATAAACAGTTGATTCCAAATCTTCAACCCCTACAAACATAGGATGTACTTGCAAAGAAAATGTATCCGAAAAGCACTCATTTAAAGCCACCAAAGTAATATCATAGACTTGAGCGACTAAATAATTATGAGTTGGCTCAAAATCCGAACTAGTAGTTCCATCTCCAAAATCCCAATTCCAAGAATTTGCGTTGGTTGATAAATTCGTCAATGTAACTAAATCATCTATTGTAACTTCAGAAAAAGAAGCAATGATTGGTGCCACTTCTTTTTCAATTTCTATAATCATTCCTTGACTCAAATTATAAAATTGCCCACTAGGTGTTGTTTCTAACTTTGTAACACGAACCATATAAAAATACGTCCCTGATGACTCAATACATTCATCAATATAAGTCTTGTCAACAACTGGCTCTTCATTTAAAAGAACATATGCTCCATCATAATCAGAAGAACGATAAATATAATACCCAATGTTATCCGTTGAAGTATCAGTCCATGACAATTCTATATCATTTTCCGTAGCATCTGCAGATAAGTCGGATATTGGTTTTACAATAAACATGGTCAAACTTGGGTCACCCATTAAGCCCATACTCACCATATTTCCAAGAAAAGCTAGCGGAGAATTATAAAATATACCCTTATTATTCATACTTAATCTCGTTGAATACCCAATATTCTCACCCATTCCCATGTGATGAAAATACCAATGTGGTCTTCCATTCCAACAATTTGTCAAATTAGTGCCTTGAGCTAGTGTAGCTCTAAGTAAGTTATTTTCTGAATCCCAATCCCCAAAATAACTTCCAAACATACAACTAAAAATTCCTTGAAGACTATCTCCAGCAAAATCAGATGTCGTTCCTACGCCATTACAGCTAGAAAAAGAACCACCACCACACCCATAAGACCACATATAAGATGTAGTATCCATACTGGAACGATAATCGCCATTACTTACATTTTCAGGATGCAATAAAGGACCAAAACTTTTCCAAGCAGATCCAGCAAACGCTTCTCCACTAAATCCACCAAAATTATCATCAATTACTGCTTGCATATTTGCAGTTATATTTCCAATTTTAAACTCATGACTTTTCTCTAAATATCTTCTCAATAATTCTTCTTCAGATTCAGAAAAGGCGGGCATATTTGAAAAATCTACTCTTCCTACTTGCATTTCCACTTTAGACGGAAAATATAACTGATCAAATTTTCCATCTCCCGGTACATTATGATTCCTTTCTTGAGAAGCAGATGTATTATTTGCAGTAACATCTGTCCAATTTCCATTTATATCACCATAATATCCATCAGCAGGCCAAGCACCTTCATGATTGTTTTGATGCCCATCAGGTGCATAATTACTTGAATAAGGAACAGGAATATGTCCTAGGCAATAAATAGCATCAATTTTATTTTTATCATATTCCGTATCAATAATTATTCGCACTTCTGCTACGGTTCCATTTCTATTGATATTTTTCTGAACTACGGTCCATCCATTCCCAATCAAGTCTGTTTTTAATCGACTAATTTCATCAGATAAACTACTAGAAAATGTATCATCGACTAGAAGCAACATTCTCCCCTTAAAATGATTGGGAGCGACATTGATTCCACTATTGATATATCCAAATCCAGAAACATTACCTATTTTTTCAATTTTATATTCATAAGAAACTTCAACTTCAATATCAGTATCAACATAAGAAGTCGTTTCAGCATCCAAAGTAACTAACACGTTACCCCACACAGAGTATTCCTTCAATTTTCGATAAATCTTATAGCTAGTTGCCCCATTAACAGGTACCCAATTAATTGTAATAGTAGGTGCAGTTACATCAATTTCAGCCCATGTTTGGACTGCATATTCCGTTGTAGGCTGTGCCATCATTACAATAGAGAAAAAACTTAAAATTAAGTAAAGCGTAAATTTCATAATAGAGAATTCTGATGAATTATTAATTTCAAAGTACCAAAATACATTCCAAAAAGAAAAACAGTAAATGATATTCCAATCAATTCACAATCTTGATAGAAATAGTCTTACCACTATTCAATTGAATTTGAGCAATATACAATCCCTTCGCAATAAATACTGGAATATCTACTTTTTCAGAGTGGATGCCTTTCTGATTATATATTTTTTTCCCATCCACAGTCCAGATTGCAATATTATCAATTCCTTCTTGAGTAGCGTTGAACGTCCATCCATTTGGAGATGCATACCATGATATTTCATTTTGAGCAATATCTTCAGAAGCAGCCCAAACATCCACAACAAAGGGATATTGACCCACCAAACTATCATTTACATAATAGTTGCAAGACCATTCCCCAAGCGGTAAAGTATTATTCAAATCAATATAAGCCCACCCATGATAATGCCAGTAATCTTCATCGATTTCATAATCAAAGTTAAACCATTCTGTTCCATCAGGAGTCAACCAAACATATTTCACTATATCTCCTTTTAGCAAACCGTGTATTAATTCCCAATGGGTGATTTTTGCATCATCTACGGCTAAATCTCTGAAAAAGCGATTGCCTTCAACTGGAGGCTCTGGACGCTCAAATAACTCTTCAAAAGTAGGATTAAAATCTAAAAAACCTGTTTCCCAAATTCTAAATGAGTCATCATAGGGCAATTCGTTTTCCCAATAAGTATCTGTATTTCCACAAGGACCGCTAAATGGGTCAATCACTTGAGTAGAATCATACCACATTTCAAAATGAAGATGCGGCCCTGTTGAATTTCCAGAACTTCCTACTTCTCCGAGTTTTTGCCCAGCGACTACTTTATCTCCAACATCTACTTGTAGCGAATTCTTTTTTAAATGACCATAATATGTATTGATTTTTCCGTTGTGTTCTATAGCGACATAATTTCCTAATCCAAGAGGTACATTCCATGCAGTATTTCTATCAAATTCTCCATCATGAATCGCAATGACTGTTCCGGAATCCGCAGCCATTACATCAACTCCTTCATCCATTTCCTTAAAACTTGATAAGGAAAAATCTGTTCCTTGGTGTCCATCGTATGTTTTGGTACCACAATTGGCATCTTGAATACCTTGGTCTTTCCAATCTACGTAGTTTACTATGATAAAATCTTCTTTGTAGGTACCTGCGATGGGGATGTGGAGCTTAATCCTTTTTGCACCATTTTTCAACAAAGTATTTTCGGTTGTATTCGTTTCAATTATTTCATCTTCACCTATAATAATTTTAGCAGTACAATAAACAACAGTCGAATCTAGAATATTTGAAAATGGCTCAATACTATACGAGATTAATCCTTTTATAAATTCAGAATTACAATTTAAAAATCGATTCTTAAAAATAAAAGATATGTGCTGCCCCTTAATGATAGTTTCTACATTATCATTTGCTTCAAGAACTTGCAACGTACTAACATCAAGATTTTCATCAACATCAATTTCTATGGTTGCATCTTCAAGAATAGATTCACCTGAATTTTCAAAATTTATAGTATAAACCAAAGGCTCTCCAATAGGAGTAAAATGCCTATCACCAATACCAGGAGGCATAACAATTACATTATTTACTTCTAAATTACAAGAAACAACAGGTGAATAATTAAATGTGTCACTTCCACACAGAAGATCTAGATTAATTTTACTATCAACATTTGGGAGTTTAAATTTTATAGAATAATCTCTAGTACCAAAAGGTAGTTTTGAATTTTGTAAAAAAATTGTATTTTGATTTGAATTTTGTCCAATATATTCCAAAGTTGAATCATATCGCAAAACGCAATCAGAAAAAGGCTGTTCAAGTCCATTTCTATAACGTATAAAAAACTCTACTTCATCATCACAAGTAGTCGTATAGGATGTTAAACTTAGAACAGGGTCAATCATACTATCGATAGGGAAAAGACCAAATTTTATAGTCTGAATTCGATTATTGTTATCAAGACTAACACCAAAAACATCAGTTTCACTAGTTAATTCCCATTTATTATCCAAATCCACAGATATTAAAAAATTATCCCCAGGTTGACCACTAATAAAAAAACGACCATCTAAATCTGTCAACTTCTGTATCGAATCAGAAACAAAAATTTTCACATTAGGTGCTCGAGATTCCCAAGAATCATGTTCTCCATTTTTATTGACATCATAATAGGCATATCCTTTAATAATAGGATTACACAAAATATCATCCATAGAATTACAACCTTCAGCATTTTCAAAAAAAATCAATTGATACATTATTTAGACTCTCGCAAGCCCCAATGTTACATTCAGAAAGCTTAGGATTCATAAGAATACGACTATCTTTTTCTATGTTCTTTAACTTACTAAAGGCATTTATATTTTTCAAATTTTCATTTCCCTGAATATGCATAAAGCCAACACTTTCCAAAGAATCTAGACCAGTAATTTCAGTAAACATATTCCCCAAATAAACATCATCATTCCATTTTTTTCCTGGCGCTTTAGTATAATTATCAATTGCTCCCCCCAACACCAGTCCGCCAGAAATATTTCTAACTCCTAAAAGAGAAGATATATCAGTTAAACTAGAGTTACCTGAAATCTCAACAGAACCTTCAATGCAATTCTCAAGATGAATACCATTCAAATTTTCGAGTTTTGCATTTCCAAAAACGAACAAATTATTCTTGATTATTGCATTATCTAAAGCCTGTACACTAATAAGATTATCATTTCCAAAGAACTGAAGCCCCCAGCCATAACTATGAATTCTTAAATAACCGATATTCAAAGAATTAATATTTTCCAAATATTCTAACCCAAAAAGATTTGTAAGATTTTGATTAAAAGCAATTTGAAAAACGCCATTAATTGTTTTTAATTTATCCAGACCTTGGAAATTAATCAATGAATTATTACCTTGATATTCTCTTTTATTCTCCCAAGGTCCAGTATGTGGTCCAATTTCAGGGACAATAAAAACATCACCAACCAAGAAATCTCCATCAATATATTCCAAATTATTTAAGCCTTCAAAATTAGTTACACTATCAACATTTTTCAATATGAAGTCTTCTCCAATATATTTTAATCTACCCAATCCATCAAAACTTTTTAATCTTCCTAAATTTGATAAATTTAAAGTACCTATTATAGTATCAAGATTATCTAAACCAGATAAACTTTCTAAATTGAATTGCTGAATATCAACATTCTCGATAGAAGTTATTTGCTGCAATCCATTTAAACTTAATAAGCTAGGACTTTTTATTTCTAAAGATCCAATATTACTCAGAGTTAATAACTCTGCAAAATTCGTAAGTTTATTTTCACCTACAACTTTAAAAACTCCACCAATTTTACCTAAATTTTTCAATCCTTCAAAATTAACCAAGAGTTCATTACCCACAGGTATATCAGAATGATAATGATAATAATCCGTATTAATAACTTCTCCAATTACAAAATCATGATTAATTATATCAAGATTATTCAATCCACTAAAATTAACCATTTTATTATTAGCAGAAAGTTTAAAACTACCAATGCTTTTTAGAGCACTCAAACCTGTAAAATCATAAAAATCAACATTACCAATAACGTTAAATTTTCCATGAATAGATCTCAAACCAGACAAACCTTCAAAATTTTGTAAAGATTCATTTCCTATTACAGAAAAAGTACTATTATCGTTTACGTATCCACTAAGCCCAACAATAAATTCATCAAGTTTTTTAATTTTTTCCAGTCCTACAAAATTCAGGAGATTTAAATTAGCTACTACCCAAAGACTTCCAATCTGCTCTATACTTTTCAATTCTTTAAAATCTTGAATGGACGTCCCTATAATTGACAGCCTTCCCCCAATTATATTCAAAGCATCTAAACCTTTTAAACTTGTCACACTAGGTGCATACCCCCCAGTATATGTATAGTAGTAATATTCACCAATTGAAAAATCACCTCCAACTTCCGTCAAATTATTTAATCCTTCAAGATTTATACAATTTGTAGATTTTAAAGTAAAGTTTCCGTTTATCTTGTAAATTTGTGATAGTCCTAGTAAATTACTTATATCATTTTTATAGTTAAAACTCACATCCCCCTCAATCACCCTACACCCAGGATAATTAATAGAAAAACTATCAATCTGCCCCTGCGTAGTAAAAGTAATGCCATTGGGCAAACAAGATTGTCCTATTCCGATAATTGAAAATCCAATAAAAAAGATAAAAAAATAAATGTATTTCATGGCATGAAGTTTTTTGTTCGCCACAAAATAAGAAAAAACAATAAGACAGCAAAGGGAATAGCAAAATATTGTTAAAAAAGTATTATTTTACTTCCAACTCCACCCAAATTTCAATTTCAAAGCAGCAAATGGGCGAGATAGATTATTATCTTGAAATGGATATTCTTTCCTCTTTAAATCTGATTTTTTTATAAAAATAGCTTTATATCCAACATCTATCCCCAAGTGTAGCCATCTAAAAATATTAACTTCAATGCCAGCAGACGGTTGTAAAAGAATAAATTTCGAAGTACTAGTTGAAGCATTATCTCCTGCGTCTTGAGATCTATAATCAAATGAACCTCCGCCAGCTATTATACCAACTTTTGGATAAAACACTTTATTAGGTCTTGTCATATACTCAAAAAGGAAACCATTATGGTTGAATTTAGAAATATCGTATGTTGCTGAATCCAATTGAATTTCAATTTTCGACTTCATACGTTCACCACCCCATCCTACAAAGAAGTTATTATTAAATTCAATCCCACCAAAGCCACCTGTTGTAACAGCGTAATCCTTTGGAAAAGGCGTATATCCGAAAGTCATTCCTCCCCATCCCCCAGATGTATGGATACCAGAATCTTTGAATAAAGTTTGTTCTTTCTGAGCAAAATTCATTGTTGAGAACAAAGCGATGATGATTACGATTAATCCTATTTTTTTCATAATAAATATATCTTGTGTTTCTAATTTTTAAAAATATCATTTTGACCTTCGACAACAAATTTCCACCCTGCACCTTCTACGATGATTTTAATTACATCAATTACATCATTTCCTTGTTGTTTGGCTTTTTCCACCAATTCCCCATCAAGAATAGTGGCTTTAATTGCATTTTTTGCATTTATATTCAATTGAGTATAGTCTTTCGGTGTAAAAGCATTGAAAAAACTTTCATCTAAAAACTTATATCTCAAATCGTGTTCGATAGCTAAAATTTCAGGTTCTGGAATATTAGCTATTGTCAAAGTCTTAGCATTATCATCTACTTTAACTGTCATTTTTTCTAAATTATAACCTACTAAAGCTTTTCCAGTCACATGGATATTTGCGGTTTTAGAAAAATTGAAAGTTGCTGGTAGTGGGAGATAAAGTGTAATTGGTTTGATGTTGGTTTGGTTGTAATCTTCCGAAAATTCTCCTTCCACAGTTACCAATTTAAGTACTTTACGCACACTTTTCAGTAAAATTGTTGCATCTTTTTGTTGAATCGAAGGAGCATAAAACTGTTTCACAAACAATCCGCCAACAATCAATCCGATAATCAATAAAATTACTGATGTATATTTTTTCATATTCTCTTTAAAAAGACGATTAAATCGAGCATAAAGTTAGCATAGATTTCAGAAAGATCGTGGTAATAGATGTATTATTCTTTCAAAATAGCTTTCCCAACACCTACAGATAAAGGCAATTCAATCAAATAAGGAATTTGTTGATTGTCATCAGAAACATAAACATCCACACCTCCACCATCATCAAAAACATCACCTGTAATCATTTGTGGAGAAAATTTTCTATAATCACGTGTACCAAATCCACTTATTTTCTTTGAGACTACCCCTTTATATTTCACATTCAAAGGCCAAGTATCTTTATCCATAAAAATATCAATTGGAAATTCGGCACCTTTATCAAATTCACCAAACTTCACATTTCTAAAATAATAGACTATGGACAACATTTCGTTGGTACAATGATTGATATCATACGTTTTCGGTTTTGCATCAGAAGCATAATCACCCCGATAAGATGTGACTTTGCCGTTGATTCTATCAAAAACAAGCTTATCATATAATTTGTATCCTCCTTCCCTAACGTCTCGAATTGTGACATTGGGCAATAAAGTTTCTTTATCCAAATAAGCTTCGTAAGTATCTCTCACCTTAAAGACCCAATCAAAAGAGCGATATGTTTTCGCAACAGCTTTAACGTGATATTCATTGCCTAAATCTTGCACTGTAAAATCAACTTCCCCGGCAGACAGCCAAAGATATCCCCAATTATAATACAATTTATACGTCAATTTCTCTCCATTTTGAAAAGCTTCATTTTGAATACCACATGATTCATAAACAGGAGATTGAATAAAGGTAAAAGACATAAATATGGTCACCAAAACGCTAAAAAATCCTATTTTAAAAAATTTATTTTTCATAACCCAAAGATTTTAAAAGATTCAAATTCAAAATGACAATCAATCCCAATAACGCAGGTAAAATCAGGTTTATTACCCAAAGACAATAGGTAGCTGCCAAGATACTGATTTCATTTCCACCAAAAACACCCCACACATGTAGAGCTATTTCTCCACGAATCAACAATCCCCAAATTGGTGGCAAAGGAATACTTGTTTGTACTAAATAAATAAATGCAATTCCTGCCAATCCACCTAGTAAAGGGACATTTACCCCGAAAAAAAGCAATAAGAAATAATATTGCAATGTATAGACAAAATATCTAAAAAAAGCAGCCCAAAGTGCGTGCGTTAAATCTCGACTACTATAATTTTTCAATACATGAATATCCTTTACAAATCGTTTCAATTTATGAACATAAGGCAATCTTTTTGCCACGTCAATCATCAAATCAATATTATAATAACTAAAAAACAAAATAGAAATCAAGACAAACGCCATGCCCATCATCGCTCTCATTGCTACAATATCCACATCCAAATAAACATTCACAAAATAGATCATTCCTAACACTCCGAGCGACAATAAAACGACAAATTGTGCAAAACTCCCGACCAGAGTTGCCGCAATTCCCTTCATATTGTTTTCAGGTTTCACAAGAAGTATTCGCCCGCCATATTCTCCAATTCGATTGGGTGTAAAAATAGATAAGGTCACTCCCGACATGATAGCTTTGAAGCTATGCCAAAAGGATTGTGTTTCAAAATGCTTAATTAATACTCTCCATTTTACGGTTTCCAACATCCAATTGATAGGCATTAAAGCAATGGCTGCGATTCCCCACCAAATCATATCTCCTGAAAAAGAAGTAGTAAATTCTGTAATAATATCTCCAATATTGTCTTTTGTGAAAATTTGAAAATATAAAACTGCACCCACGAATATCAACACTAAAGCTTTGAGCAATAAGTTGTATTGCTTGGTAAATTGCTTCCAATTTTGGAAAGAGAAGGTCGATATTTTAGTTTTTTCAGTCAGAATGATTGATTTATTTATGATTAAGACGGGAATTTAAAGAATTAAGGTCTTAACAAAATGTTATTATTGGGTACGTAAGTTGATTTTTATAGTTGCTACTTAGTTGGATTTAGAGTCAATTTACTATTCTTATATTCATAAATATTTTCACCCGAATAAAAGATGATAGAATCTAAATACCCCAATCCTACAATCGCCCCCGTATGCTTATCCATTTTAGAATATCCCATATCATTATGCAAAATAAAATAGTGTTTATAAAAATGAAAATCATTGATATTTACAGCATTAAAAGTAGTCATTTGTTTCGCAAATCGGTCAAATTGAATAATTTTTTGATCCAAAAGGTATAATAATCCTTTGTTTTCTATCAACATTTTTGCAACAACAGGTTGACCATCATAATTAATAGGATTGGATTCAAATATGATTTCTTTTTGCGTATTTATTTTCAAAAGTTTATGTCTGTAAGCATCAAACAACCAAATTAATTTATCACCAGATAGTGCCACTGCTGAGACATTTAAACCCATATCTTGCAAAGGGATTTCTCGTAATAATGTCAAGTGTTTATCCAGAATCTGAATGACTTGAAAATCTTTGTACCAGATTAATATTTGAAATGGGTTGGAAACATCTATGGAAGAAATATCACCATATTTATTTTCGTTATAATTGAGTTGTGTATCGCCAAATGGAGTGTATTCGTATTTTTTAAGGGTATTAGATGTGGCTACGTAGGCGTTTCCGATGGCATCTACTTTTAAGATTTTGGCTTCTTGAAAATTCTTTTGTGTCGTATCCTTATTTAGAATTTTCTTCCCTGTTTTTGGAGTACACGAAAGAAAAATTAAAATAAAAGAAATTAAAAATAGAAAGAAAAATTGTCTGGAAAATCGAAATTCATAATTCATAATTCGTAATTCATAATTCGCAATTCTTTCCCATCAAAAACGGCATAACTTGATTTTGTCATCCATTCGCCCGTATTGATATAACGGCTTTTCCCATTTTCAAGTACATGGTCAATTAATAAGTGTCGATGTCCGAAGACAAAAAAGTCAATTTCTGGTTCAGAAATAAGTTTTTCGTTACAAAATTGAATCAACCATTCTTTTTCAGCCCCTAAAAATTCACTTTCATCTATTTTATGTTTATTTCGACTACTATTGGACCAAAAATTGGCTAGACCGATTCCAAAATTAGGATGCAGTCTTTCAAAAAGCCATTGAGCGAATGGATTGGCGAACACTTTTTTAATAAATTTATAGCCCTTGTCACCAGGACCTAATCCATCACCATGACCAAGGTAGAAAGTTTTTCCAAGGATTTCTTTTTTAATGGGTTGACGAAAAGTTTTGATCCCCAATTCATCTTCAAAGTAATTAAAAATCCACATATCATGATTGCCAATAAAGAAATAAATGGGTATCCCTGCATCTGATATTTCTGCCAATTTCCCTAGCAATCTCACATATCCTTTCGGAACGACCGTTTTGTATTCAAAATAAAAATCGAATACATCTCCAAGAATGTAAATTTCGGCGGCATCATTTTTAATGGTATCCAACCAATTCACGATTAACTTTTCTCGGTCACGAGAAGTTAATTTCACATCTACCCCAAGATGAAAATCGGATGCAAAGTATATTTTTTTGTTATTTGCCATTGATTTGCGAAAATACGGGGATAATTTTAACTTTTGAATGAAATATGGGATTTATTTTTTTTATTATGGATAGTGCCGCAGCAGCTACGCTGCTATTCTTTTCATCCTACGTCAGTTGCGTAAATATAATTAATTGTCTAGGAGCGTAGCTTCGGCTCTATCCGAATTATTACAAAAATATAAACATAATTATTTCCATATCCCATAACCAACCCATTATTAAAAACATTGCTTACCTTTGAATCCAAAATAAAAACAATGAAAAAAGTAGAACACATAGGAATCGCAGTTAAAGATATCCATAAAAGCAATGATTTATTCGCAAAACTATTTGGAAAGGAGCATTACAAATTAGAAAAAGTACTTTCAGAAGGAGTATCAACATCCTTTTTTAAAGTAGGAAGTACAAAAATCGAATTATTAGAAGCAACAAATCCAGATAGTCCTATTGCAAAATTCATCGAAAAACGCGGGGAAGGTATTCATCATATTGCATTTGAAGTGAAGGATATCAAGGCAGAAATGCAGCGTCTAGAAGCAGAAGGATTTCAGTTATTGAATAAAGAACCTAAAAAAGGAGCAGATAATAAGTTGGTTTGCTTTATTCATCCGAAGACGGCTAATGGAGTTTTGGTGGAACTTTGTCAGTCTTATAATGAATGAATTATTGAATTATTGAATGAATGAATGAATGCTGTTCTGACTTGTACAATGAATGAATGAATGAATGAATTATTGAATTATTGAATGAATGCTGTTCTGACTTGTACAATGCTGTTCTGATTTGGGCTGTTTTGCAAGAACATTATATTTATTAAAGAAAAGAAACAAAATGAATAAGCAAGAGTTTACGGATATGATGGTTTCTAGGACGAAAGATGTTGCGATTCGAGTGATTAAAATGGTAAATTCTTTCCCGAATAAAACAGCATATTTTGTAATCGGTAAACAAGTTTTAAAATCGGCAACATCAACAGCAGCAAACTATCGTGCCGTATTACGATCTCGCTCTAAAAAAGAGTTCTTTGCAAAACTATCCATTGTCATTGAAGAATGTGACGAAACACTTTTTTGGCTGCAGATGCTTGAAGATGGAGAACTTATAGAAAAAGAAAAAATTGCAAAATTGAAACAGGAAGTGGAAGAATTATTAAAAATATTAGCAAAAGCAAGAAAAAATACCAATTTTTGACAAATTTACAAGTAAGAATAGGAACAAGAACAGCATAACTTAAAAAAGTCTGAATCAGGATTTTCAGAATTTTAGAATTTTCAGAATTTAGATTATAATAAAAATGAGTTTATTTTTAATGACTGTGAGTCGTTAGAAAAGAAATACATCAGCATAGGCATCAGTAACATATACAATCCTGAAAATATTGATTCAGACAAAAAGAATTGTTAGGATAGGGGCAAGTAAGAACAGCATTCAATAACTCAATAACTCAACAATTTTTAGGAACAAGTAAAAACAGCATTCAATAACTCATTCATTCAATAACTCAATAATTAATATGCGTATAGGCTTCGACGCAAAACGACTTTTTTGTAATTTCAGTGGTCTCGGAAATTACAGTCGTGCTATGTTGAAGAATTTGAATCAGTTTTATCCTGAAAATGAATATCATTTATATACCACCAAGGTAAAAAAGCATTTAGAGACTGATTTTTTTATTGATAATATTGATTTTCATACCCATATTTCTGAATCGACTTTCAAGGCATATTGGAGAAGTTATGGAATTATTAATAATCTAAAAAAGGATAAAATTGATATTTTCCATGGATTGAGTCATGAAATTCCTTTTAATATTCAAAAATCTGGCATCAAGAGTGTTGTCACGATACATGATTTGATTTTTAAAAGATATCCCGATACTTATGCCGCTTTTGATCGAAAAATGTATGATCTCAAATTTCGATATAGTTGTAAAAATGCAGATCGGATAATTGCTATTTCAGAAAGTACAAAACGAGATATTATCAAATATTACGGCATTTCGGAAAGTAAAATTGATGTAGTATATCAAAGTTGCAATCCGTTGTTTTATAAAAAAAGCCCCATTGAGAAGCCAGCTATTGTTTTAAAAAAATACAATATTCCAGAGCAATATCTTCTTTCCGTAGGGAGCGTAATCAAGCGAAAAAATCTAGAAATCATCATTGAAGCCTACCATAAATTAGGGGATAATTTTAAAATTCCATTGGTAATCGTGGGACGTGGCAAACAATATAAAGCTCATATTCAAGAAAAAATTAAATCCTATGGTCTGGAAGATAAAATGATTTGGGTCGATTTTTTAGATGACAATTTACATTTGCAAGTAGTATATCAAAATGCTTTAGCAATGATTTATCCATCCATTTATGAGGGGTTTGGATTGCCGATTGTAGAGTCCTTATTGAGTAATACACCCGTTATTGCTGCGAATACTTCATCTTTACCTGAAGCAGGGGGCAATGATACTTTGTATTTTGATCCATTGGATAGTAATGCTTTGGTTGAGCAAATATTGAAAATTGTCAATGATATGGATTTGCGAGAAAGGATGATTGAAAATGGATATCAATATGCCTTGCACAAATTTACGGCAAAGAAAATCACTGATGAAATAATGGCAATTTATAAAAGAGTATATAATTCTTAAATATTACAAAAAGTAATACTCCGTTAGAAATTAAGCTATAATTTTAGAGAAGCCAATAGCAACACCTTATTATTTAATTTATTTTTTATCAACTTAGCCTATTTTTCAGAGTTCGATTAAAAAATGATGCTTGATGTGATCTTCACAGATATTCCACAACATAACCTGCCCCGCCTACATTTTCCTTCGAATAAGAAATAATTTGAAGTTTAGTCTTCAAATATAGATTTTTACTCAATGAATCTTCAAATTTTTCCTTCTTCTTCGTTGAAAACTCCAACGGGACTTGCTATGTTGT
>CAMZLN010000147.1 GCA_947311465.1 uncultured Saprospiraceae bacterium | reverse complement strand
AGTAAAGAATCGATCATTTTAGAATTAAGCCATGATTACATAATATGGATTATCCTTTTTCCGATTATAGCAACACCTTCTTATATATGGGACGGAATATTTATAGGATTTACGGCATCGAAAGAAATGCGCAATAGCATGGCAGGAGCTTTGGTCGTTTATTTATCAATTTTTTATATTTTGAAGAGTAATTTTGGCAACCATGGATTATGGATTGCATTATTGTTGTTTGTGATGTCAAGAGCCCTAATTCAATGGATATTGTACCGAAACATTAAAAAAATCTATCAAATTACGTAGCTTTACGATGTATTCTGTTTTTATAGGAAAGTTATATGCGTTTATTTTTTGGGGTTTTATTTACTGTTTTACAGGCTAGTTTTGTGATTGGTCAAACGATATCAACGTTTGATGCTGACATTCACTCCGTTAAACTAATGATGCAAAACAAAGAATATCAATCTGCTACAGATGAATTAAAGCGAATTCTAAAAACGACTACCAATCCTAAGGAGCAAGCCATTTGCCATTTAAAAATAGGAGCATGTCAAAACAAAGAAAAAGAATTTGAAATAGGAATTGAACATTTTAATATAGGTTTATCATTGCTGTCAGATATAGATGATTCGCAATTAAAGTTCAAATTGAAATATAATAAAGCAAATGCTCAGATTCAAGTAGGCTCATTGTTCTTTGAAGGAATTGAAGGATACAAGGAGATACTAAAAAACACTAATGGATTATCATCGAGATATATTAGTCGGGTCTATCTTAATTTAGGAATTGCCTATTTGACGAATGAAAGAGAAGTAGAAGCGCTTCGCAATTTTGAGCAAGCTAGAAATAATTTGGATAGAAATAAAGAATATGCACACCTGAATGCATTAATTGATTTTCATATTGGCTCGGCTTATCTTGAACTTGGAAGATATTTAGATGCGATAGCTATAGGAGATCAAGTAATTACATATTGTCAAGAAAATGAAAATGAGCAATTAATTTCACAATTGACCAATGCGAATAATGGGATTGCATATATTGGTATTGAAAATTATGAAAAAGGTATTCCATTGTTGAAGGAATCCATTGAAAGTGGGTATTTGAACGGGGATAAATTGTTGCAAGTAAAAAGACAATTGGCAATTTACTATGATTGGAAAAATGATTTCAAAAAAAGCGAATCACTATTCAAAGAGATAATAGAAACTTTTGATTCAGGTCATTACAAACTAGGGCAAGCACATACCGAGTTTGCGTCGATGTATCTCAACAAGAAGAGTTATGGAAAGGCTTTAGTCCAAATAAATAGAGCAACCACCGTATTTAATGATAACATAGTCAAGGGCGAATATTTGACACCGATTTATTTTTTAAAACATTTAGAAGTTAAAGCCGATATTTTATTAGCGATTTTTCAATCCAATCGAAACGAAGATTATTTATTTCAAGCCGATTCAATTTTAACAGATGCGTGGAAATATCTCGATCATTTACAAATAAATAATGTAGAGTTACATCCAGAGAAAAGATTGATTCATTTTAAGCATTTTTTTACTAAGATAATTGATTTAAAATATCAATTATACAAACTGACAAAGCAAGCTAAATACAAGGAAGAAATATTTTCATTGGTAGAAAGAAGCAAGAATTTTCATTTTAGACTCAGTAAGGATTTTAAGAAAATCACAAAAGTATCGGGTATTCCAAATAGTTTGATCAAGCAAGAAATATTTCTGAACAAAAGGATATCAGAATTATCTGCTTTAGTGTCCAGGCAAAAAGGTCTAGGTGAAAATTATGATTTGGCAGCAAAAGAACTATATGAAAAGCGCCTTCTTTTTAATGATTTAAGAGTGTCATTTGAACGAAAATATCCTAAGTATTATAATCTAAAATATGAGATATCGCCAATAGGGCTAAATCTTGTTCAACAAGAGTTGATTGAAGGAAATCAATCAATTGTTGATTATTATCTTACTCCAAAATTTATTTACATTTTAGTCATTAATAATGAAGATTTTGATTTGGTAAAGATAGATATTTCAATTGATTTTGAGCAAAGGATTATTCAATTTAGGCAATCGATTTTGGATTTTGGAGAAGGAAAAATAGAAAGAGTAGCTGCTTTGAATGATTATATATGGTTTGGCAATTCACTATATAAGAAAGTAATTGAGCCAATATCATACTTGTTGAAGAAGAAAATTGTAATTATTCCAGATAAAGGACTCTCTATTTTGCCATTTGATGCATTATTGACAACAGAAGACAGCAACCCCAGCATAAACGGTCTTTCCTATCTATTAAGGGATTATCAAATTTCATATTCCTATTCTATAAAACTTTTAACTCATACAGAATCTGATTTAAATTACGAGAAATCCATTATTTGTTTTGCACCAAAATTTCAATCTAAGGTTTTAAAAAATCCGAAATTTGTTCAAAATGAGTTTAGGCAACTGGAAAATCTGCCGTATGTCGCATTAGAAATTGATAATATAAAGGAATATTTTCAGTTGGAATTAAGGGAAGGAGAAGCTGCCACAGAGCAAAATTTCTCAAAAGATTCAAAAGGATTTCAAATTATACATTGTGCATCGCATAGTAATTCTGAGCAAGGCTATCTAGCCTTTACGCAAATTTCCGATTCTTTGGAGAATGAATTGCTCTATGTACATGAAATTTACAATATGGAGTTGGAATGTGAATTGGTAACCATGAGTTCCTGTAGTTCATCGTTTGGTGACGTCAAGCAAGGAGAAGGACTTTTTAGTTTGACCAGAGCTTTTTTGTTTGCTGGAGCCCAATCCGTTTTAGGGACACTTTGGCAGATACAAGATAAAGCTACAGCTAAACTGATGAAATATTATTACAGAAATTTGTCTCAAGAAAAAGGAAAGAGTGAAGCCTTGCGTGCTGCGAAACTTGCTTATATTGATGAAAGTAGTAATGTTGAAGCACATCCATATTACTGGTCTTCATTTATTTTGGTAGGTAATGATTCTAAGATTAGTTTAATGGGCTCAAAAATGAGTGATAACACGATTTGGAATTGGTTATTGGGGGTTATTTTGATCTTAGGAACTATATTTTTTAAATATTTTCTAAATAAAAAGTGATTTTTTCACTTTTTTTCATTAATTTTTGTTGGTATTTTTTCACAAACATCATTGTTTGAATCGATCTAAATTATTGATGTATAGTTAATTGCGATAACTGTAGTGCTGTTTTTTTTGTGATTTTTTT
>CAMZLN010000146.1 GCA_947311465.1 uncultured Saprospiraceae bacterium | reverse complement strand
GTGAAAAAGATTATAAGATGAGTCAGTCGCCGCTTCGCCTGCCTGACTGAGTCGGCAGACAGGCCTGCTCCATAGATTAGGGGATGAGTTGAATTTCCAAAGGACATTATTGTTAAGAAATAATCTCATTTTTTAAACGTCAACTCATCCAGTCTCGACTTTGGAGAGCCGACTCATCTTATCATCACCTTATCCATATCAACATTAAAAAGCGGTCCACCTTGCAAACAAGATAGACCATTTTTCGGAGTTATATTTTCTTATGTAGAAAGTGATTGAGTTTGTTTTTTCAACCACCAACTATTTGGATAGGCTTTATGATAATTATATTTTAGAATATCAAAGGTAGTTATGATACCAACTAGTTTTTTATCTTTAAGGATTGGGATACAGTGAAATAAATTTTGAAGGAATATTTCAGATGCAGATCCGACTTTAGCATCAGCTTCAAGTGTAACTAATTTTGAAATCATTACATCTTTAACTAAGGTTTCAGGATTTGAGATTGCTTCGGGGAATCGATATAAATCATTACTAGAAACTAATCCCTCTAAGAATCCATTTTTTATAACAGGCAAATGGTGCATGTGCTTTTTTTCTAATAATTCCCTTGCCACAGAATATTTCACATCAGGGCTGATGGTTATTAAATTGGTGGTCATTATCAAGGATACGGGTTCGTTCATCATATCTAAAATCTTTAAAGTTAGTAAATCGAGTATGCGTATAAAGATAGGAATAAAATTTTTAAATTTTGCACAATGTCAGTAATTATATTTCAGTAAAATTGGAAAACTCAAACTTTTGTAGTACTTTTATTGTGAAACAAAGAATTATATCATGTGGAAAAGATTAAATGGATCCCCATTGCCAAAGGATTTAAAAGTTGAAGTTGAAGAAACGATACTTAGAGAGCAAGGTCTCGGGAATAAGATAAAGGTATGTATTGGAACGGATTCTCAAGTACATGGTGATACTACAAATTTCGCTACGGTCATTGTTTTTTTACGAGAGAAAAAAGGTGGTTTTATGTTTGTGAAGACATCTAAATCTAATGTTGCCTTCTCTTTACGTGCAAGGATGATTGATGAGGTTGCTAGATCAATAGAGGTTGCCTATCAACTTTGCGAAATATTTGACAAGTTGGACGTAGAACTAGAAGTACATGCAGATATTAATACAGATCCTCACTTCGAATCAAATATCGCTTTAAAAGAGGCCATGGGTTATATTATGGCGATGGGCTTTATTTTCAAGGCAAAACCCGATGCGTTTGCGAGTTCTAGTTGTGCGGATAAGTTGGTTTAGAAGGTTATTATCTTACGGACGACGGACTCTCCATCAATTTTGAAGACTAAAAAATATACTCCTTTTTGTAATAAATCAACATTAATAGAATGGTAATTGATACCTTGATTTAGCTTTTTATTTCCATTTAGAACTAATCGTTGATTCATGTCTAATAGAAACCATTCTAAGATTTTGTTATCATCCGATATGATTGAATAATTAATATTATTGATGACAGGATTCTCTAAAATTTTAATATTATTGGTTAAAATAGTACTGGTTTTTGGATGGAAAATACGGATAAGGGATTTTTCATTTTCATTTAAATTGGAGAGATCCAATAAACCGCCTTGCATATATATATTTAAATACATTTCTTTGTCCCACTTCTTACCTCCAGTCCTAATGTGTCCATTTTTTCCAAAAGAGAAGGATGATCCTTTTTGGAGAAAAACTGATGCGGAATTTGTATTTGAATTAGGAATTAAAACTATTGTATTATTTATTTCTAGGTTTGAATTTTCTTTTAGAATAATTTTGGATTGATTAGAAAGTGCAAGCATTCCAATACCTTTCTGTCCATAAATAAGATCAGATTTTTTGTCAATAATAAATTTAGATCGAGGATGAAATAAAAAACAACTTGAATTTGAATTGAAATGAAAATCTCCTTTTTTAAAAGTTAAACTTCCTGGATAAGGTATATGGACATCTATAGCCGTTAAACACATATTTGGGCCATTAATGACTAGATTTAGTCGATGTCTTATAGAATCGCTTCCGTTTACTAATCCACCTTGAAGTCCTGTAGCTGTTTGAAAATTTATGGATTCCCAATCATTGATTATAAGGTTGATGAGAATTGGTGTACTTGGATTTTCGTCAAGAGAAACATTGACATAGGTTTGATTTTGAACTTCAGGATAGTTACTTTGATTCATGATTAGACTGTTGTCATAAGAACAAAGTGTGGATAGATTTGCGATATATTCTGTGTCAATTTTATATTTCTCAGGGATATTGATTTTATTGATTTTGGCATGGCTTTCTTTAAAAAAACCGAAATAATTAAGATTGAAATACATCATTTCTTCTGAAATGTTTAATTCCATTACGATGGATTTAATGTTTATAAAATCAAAATTATCCGTAACGAAGCAAGTTTCTCCCCACCAATATTGATTCTGACTATCACCTTTTTTGATTTTTTTTGTTTGAACTGTTGTGGAATTTCCGTCTTTTGTAGGGACATTCATGTTGATGTGAATATTTTTGATTAACTCGGTTGTTGATAATGTAAACAGTGAATTGGGTTCAATTTCCGAATTGTCTATAGGTTTAATCTCCGCAAAAAGTGATTTACTTTTATCTATATTCTCTAAATTAAATGAATATCTATCATTGAAGGAAACACAAATATCAATTCTTTCACCTGACTGAAGATCATCAACAGTTTGAAACAAATATACATTCTCAGGAACAGTAATATCTGTAGAGTCAGAGCACTTGCGTGTAATTAATTCACCAATAAGATTGCCATTAATCTGCGCAGATAATAATAATTGGAAAGCAATAAATAATAGTAATGTGAATGTAAATCGTTTCATAAGTTTTGTTTTAAGAAGTTGTATTTTTAATGTGACAAATTTATAGCAAGTGTAGAAGAAAAACAAATTTATTTATGTAATCCAGTTGTCATTTTATCTTTTTTTTGCCCTACAAGCAATGAAATAAAGCCTTTCCTTTGAAAGGAAAATCTTTTTTTTATATTTTTTTTCTAAATCTTTCTTTTTCTAAAAAAATGAATTACTTTTGCGGCTGGTGAGAGCTGCACGGCTAGCTCCTTCTGAACTCCCCCAGGGTGGAAACGCAGCAAGGGTACGAAGTTGTAGCAGTTCGGTGTAGTTTCTCACCTTTCTTTTTCCTTTCTCATTTTTTTTCTTAAAACTCTTACAATGAAATTTTTTGTCGATACTGCTAATTTGGATCAAATTAAGGAGGCTATGGATCTTGGAATTATGGATGGTGTAACTACCAATCCATCATTGATGGCAAAAGAAGGGATTACTGGACAAGCCAATGTCATCAAGCACTATGCAAAAATATGTGATGTAGTAAATGGGGGAGATGTGAGTGCAGAAGTGATTTCTACAGATTTTGCAGGAATGATAAAAGAAGGTCAAAAATTGGCTGAAATTGCTCCTAATATCGTAGTCAAAGTACCAATGATAAAAGATGGTGTAAAGGCAATTCGTTGGTTTACAGATAATGGAATTCGAACCAATTGTACTTTGGTTTTCTCTGCTGGGCAAGCTATTCTTGCAGCCAAAGCAGGAGCAACCTATCTTTCTCCTTTTATTGGTCGTATAGATGATATCAGTTGGGATGGAATGGCTTTGATTCATCAAATTGCTGAAATTTATGCCATTCAAGGTTTCGATACTGAAATATTGGCGGCTTCTATTCGAAATGCAAAACATATTGTGGATGCTGCAATAAATGGTGCTGATGTTGTTACTTGTCCATTGAACTCTATTCTTGGTTTGTTAAAACATCCTTTAACGGATATTGGCTTGGAGAAGTTTTTGGCGGATTATAATAAGTAATCTTTTTGATAATTTGATTATCTGATAAGTCAGCTCTCCAAAGTCGAGCCTAGATAAGTTGACCTTGAAAATAATGTTAGTCTGAACAATATACTTTGTAATTTCTTATCCTATAATCTAAAGAGCAAACTGTTTGGCGATCCCAGACAAGCAGGCAAAGTCGTGACTGACTCAGCCTATAATCAATATTAATCGAGTTTTTCCTAGTTTATATCGAATTTTGTAGGTCTATTGACATAAATTATGTTTCTTTGGAATATTATTTAGCTTTTAATAGTAAATGTGCATTTTAAAACCGCAACATACAATCGATTAACAAGTATTGCTGACTTTTTTAGTAAGCGATTAGTTTTAAATATCCTTTTTTTAGTTTCTTTTTTAGGAATCTTATTGATTCAAGAAGAATATAGATACGGATTTGGGTTCACCTTGATTACAGAAGTTATTAATGTCATTTTTTATGCAATTATCATATATTTAAATCTTTGGGTGTTGATTCCCAGATTTTTATCCCAGAAAAAGACCTTAACTTATATTGCATTATTGGTATTCACAGTATTGTTGATTACTCCGATTAAAGTTGTAGTTTTTTACTTCCTATTTGGGTTGTTTACAGAGAATCAGGATGAGATTTTGAATAAACGTGAATTGTTTTTTGTTTCTTCATTTTTTGTAGCAATAGCATCTACTTTTTGGAGTATTATCATGGATTGGTGGAAACATCAAAAAGAGAAAAAGATTTTAGAAACTCGAAATATGCAATCGGAGTTGAATTTTCTAAAATCTCAGATCAATCCGCATTTCCTTTTTAATACATTGAATAGTTTATATGCCCATACTTTGAAAAAATCGGATGATGCGCCTGAAATCGTTTTGAAACTGTCCGAAATGATGAGATATATGTTGTATGAATGCAATGAAAGGCAAGTTTCCTTGAGTAAGGAGTTGAATTATATGAAAAACTACATTGACTTGGAGCGGCTTCGTCAAGGGAAAAAAGTGAATATAAAAATGGAAATTGAAGGGGAAGTTGAAGATCAATTGATCGCCCCATTGCTTTTTATTCCATTTATTGAAAATTGTTTCAAACATGGATTAAATCATCATTTGAATCAAGGTTATATTGATATTAAAGTAATTGTTTTTGATGATACCGTAAATTTTTATATAAAAAATAGTAAACCAATTCATAAACCTAAACAATTGCATCCTAATAGTGGGGGAATTGGTTTGGTCAATGTGAAAAGAAGATTAGAATTGATATATCCTGAGCATTATGAACTGAGTATTGACGAATCACCTACTACTTATATGGTGAGTTTGGATATTGAGTTGAGTTGAAAAGTTATGGAGTTATAAAGTTGGAAAGTTAAAAAGTTATGGAGTTGAAAAGTTAAAAAGTTATGGAGTTAAAAAGTTGGAAAGTTATAAAGTTGGAAAGTTAAAAAGTTATGGGGTTGAAAAGTTATGGAGTTAAAAAGTTATGGAGTTGAAAAGTTAAAAAGTTGAAAAATTATGGGTAATTCATGATTTATAAGAACAAAAAATAAGATATATGATAAAAGTAATAATTGTAGAAGACGAGCCCTTGGCTCAAGATGTAATGGTAAGTTATGTTGAAAAGATACCCAATTTGAAGTTGGTGGGTACTTGCAGTAATGTTTTTGAAGCCAATTCTGTGCTTTCGAAAGAAACTGTAGATTTAATGCTGTTGGATATAAAAATGCCTCAAATGTCGGGAATCGAATTTTTAAAAACATTGGATAAAAAGCCTAAAGTTATTTTTACAACTGCTTTTCCTAACTATGCCGTTGAAGGCTTTGAATTAGATGCCGTAGATTATCTATTGAAACCCATATCATTAGAGCGGTTTATGAAAGCAATTAATAAAGTTACAAGTCAACTTGGATTGGAGCAAGCTGGTGGTGCTGAATCAAAGCCGGAAGCTGATTTTTTCTTCGTAAAGGCGGATAAGAAGTTGATTAAAGTGATGTACAATGATATTTTGTATGTTGAAGGACTGAAAGATTATGTGATGATCAATTTGGAGTCTAGATCTAAGATTGTGACTTTGCAAACGATGAAAAGTTTGGAGAAAAAACTCCCTGCGCATCTGTTTCAAAGAATCCATAGATCATTTATTGTAGCTATTCCTAGGATAACTGCTGTGATTGGAAATATGGTTGAAATCAAAGAGAAAGGGGCCGCTAAACATATTCCGATTGGTAAGAATTATAGAGATGAGGTATTGAAGATTATTAATAAAAATCGGTTGTAAAATATGAGGTGTTGGGTCGTTCTCAACTTTGTTGCAACTAGATTGGGAGTGGAGCGGGTGAAGTCCGTCTTCCATTAGAATTGACATTTTTTTGCATAAATAGTAAAAAATATACAATAATTACCCATTACGAACGTTTTCGTATAAATTGGTTACAAAATTACAGTATCTCATTTTATTAAACAATCGAAAAATTAACCATTATGTTGAAAAAAATCCTAGTGCTGGTATTGGTTACCAGTCTCTTTGCCTGTACTCCAGTCAAACAAGTAGCAGAATCTCAACCTGTAAAAAGTGTTATCAATCCTAAAAAGGAAGTGAGTGTCGTTCCTGATGATCCGAATGTCAAAAAGGGTGTTTTGAGCAATGGATTGACTTATTATATCCGAAATAATGGAAAACCAGCCGACAAGGTAGAGTTGCGTTTGGTCATAAATGCAGGGTCTATTTTGGAAGATGATGACCAACAGGGATTGGCGCATTTTATGGAACACATGTGTTTTAATGGAACTAAGAATTTCAAAAAGAATGAATTAGTTGATTATTTACAAAGTATTGGTGTGAAATTTGGTGCCCATCTGAATGCCTATACAAGTTTTGATAAAACAGTTTATATTTTACCGATTCCAAGTGATGATCCAGAAAAACTTGAGAAAGGATTTCAAATTTTAGAAGATTGGGCATTCAATGCATTACTTACCGAAGATGAAATCAATAAAGAAAGAGGAGTGGTTTTGGAAGAATTAAGAACAAGGTTAGGTGCAGAAAATCGCTTGATGGAAAAATATCTTCCTAAAGTGGTTTACAATTCTAAATATTCAAAAAGATTACCAATTGGTAAAAAGGAAATTCTTGAAAATTTTACACCAGAACAAATTAAAAGATTTTATAATGATTGGTACAGACCAGATTTGATGGCAGTGATCGCAGTTGGTGATGTAGATGTGGCAACTTTAGAAGCAAAAATTAAAGCGCACTTTGGAAAACAGCCTGCTAGTGTAAATCCTAGAAAACGAGAAATTTTTGGAATGGGTAATCATGACGAAACTTTTGTTGCAATTGAAAGTGATGAAGAAACTACTTTTACAACTTTGCGAATGATGTACAAAGATGACAAGGCGTCAAAACCAGATCCTAGTATCGCAGGTGCTAAAAAAGAAGTTTTGGAATATTTGTTTTCGCAAATGTTAAACAATCGTCTTGAAGAAATCAAAAATGGAGATAAACCACCATTTGTCTATGGATATACTTTCTACGGTGGTGTTTGGGTGAAAAATTGGAAGGCATTTCAATCTTTTGCTATGTCATCTGGTGACCCTTTTGATGCGCTGAAGACTTTGGTGGTTGAAAATGAAAGAGTTAAACGCCATGGTTTTATGCCAGGAGAATTGGAAAGAGCGAAAAAAGATGTTTTGGCAGGTCTTGAAAGTCAATACAATGATAGAAATAAACAAGAATCACGTCGAATGGTCCAAGCTTATATTGATAATTACTTGGATGGTGAAACGATGCCTGGTATCGCTTGGATTTATAATTTCTTTAAAGATGAACTTCCTAATGTTAAATTAGATGATGTAAATGCTTTGATTGGAAATTACTTGAAGGATAAAAATAGGGTAATTGTCATTACTGGAAAGGATGTGAAAACTAAAAAAGGGGAAGTTTTGGAATTGTTGAATTCTGTAAAAACGGACCCTAATATCAAGCCTTATGTTGATAAAGCTGTACAATCATCTTTGTTTAAAACGCTTCCTGCCAAAGGATCAATTGTCAAAACAGAAAAAATAGATCATGATATCACTTTCTACACGTTGAGTAATGGCGCTCATGTGTATGTGAAGAAAACGGATTATAAAAATGATGAAATTCTTTTCAAATGTGAAAGTAAAGGTGGTAATTCATTATGGTCTGATGAGGAATATGAAAAGGTTTCTTTAGCAATGCGTGGGATTACTGATGCTGGTATTGCAGGTTTGAATAAAAATGATTTGAATAAATTTATGTCGGGTAAGATTGCCAATGTTCGACCTTTTGTTTCTACTTTCTCAGAAGGAATGAATGGATCTGCAACGCCTAAAGATGTAGAAACCTTATTTCAATTGATTCATCTTAATTTTACCGATGTCAATAAAGATCCTGCTGCTTTTAAGTCTTATTTGACTAAACAGAAGGGGTTTATGGGGAATATTTTGGGTAATCCCAACTATTTTTTCATGGACAAGTTTGGCAAATATAGATATTCAGACAATCGAAGATATTCAGGAATTCCAACTCCTGCGGATTACGATAAATTGGATTATGATATGGCATATAAAGCGTTCAAAGATAGATTTTCAAATGGTGGAGATTTTGATTTTTACTTTATTGGAAATATTGATGATAATAATTTGGAATCTTTATTAGAGCAATATATTGCAAATATTCCAGATAACAATCGTAGAGAAAAATATGTCAATAATAAACCAATGCCAATTACGGGGGATCATACCAAGGTATTCAATAAAGGAAGTGAGCCGAAGAGTATGGTGAAAATTGTGTATTTTGGTAAGAAAGGCTATGATCAAAAAGATGCCTTAGCGGTGAAGGCAATAGGCGATATTTTGCGTATTAAATTGATTGAAAAATTGAGAGAGAAAGAATCTGGAATCTATTCTACAAGAGTTCGATCAGGTATGAATCATCGTAATAAAGATTATAATTTAGAAATTAGCTATGGTTGTGCACCAGAAAATGTGGAAAAATTGAACAAAATTTCTCTTCAAGAAGTGGAGAGAATGGCAACGGAAGGACCAACGGAGAAGGATCTTCAAAAAGTGAAAGAAGCTTTCTATTTGGAACGAAAAGAAGCTTTGAAAATGAATAAATTTTGGATGAAACAGCTGTCTGATGCTATTTTCTTAGGAGAAGATTTATCTGAATTGGACAAATATGAAGAAACTGTAAAAAGCATGACTACGGAGCAATTGAAGATGGTGGCGAAGAAATATTTCAGTGATGGGGCTGTGATTGGGATTTTGAATCCTGAGAAGGATGTGAAATAGTCTTAAAAAGTGGAGAAGGTTAGGTGATCTTGCCTATGCAAAATCTAGGTGAGCAAGTGAGTTTGATTATATTCATAAATAGAATTTTATTTATGAATAAGGTACACGTTAGTCTTGTAACTCACATTCCTACCTGTTGTAGGTAAACTCACCACGGTTGTCGTTGAGACAATTGACTTACCTTCTCCACTTTTTATCCAATAAATTGGATTACGCCAAAAAAAGCCATTCGGAAAAATCCAAATGGCTTATGTTAGAGTCTCACAGTATGTATATTTAGAAACAAACAGTTTTTCACCGCTTATATCTGACATGAATAGTGTAAAAACCTTGCCAAAGAAACCTGAATTGTGGAAATTAATTTTGATTAGTGAAATACGCACCAGTTCTAGTGACATTATAAGTTTGGAAGTTGCGGATGTTTGCTAAAAGATCCCAAGCATCATTTTGATTAGGATGATTGGAAGAGTCAAGGATGAGCAATGGATTTTTTGTCGATGATTGTATCGCAGTCATATCAAATTTACAATTATCTGTTACAATTATTTTTGCTGGAAATTCATTTTCAACTTGTTCTATATTGTTATTTTTATCTAAAAGAAAATAGGCATCATTTTCTTGAAATACAAAATTTTTAAAATGTAGATAGTTTGTCGTTTGAATGATGGTATCAATTTGATTTAAATTTTCAATTTTGTAATGGTTTTTCATTCGATTGGTTGCTGTTGCATAATTTAATTTTTCATCATTTGCGGTTGTGATTGAAAAAGCTTGGTTGCCATTTTTGGATTCTAAAACCGAATATTTAGGAACGTGATAAATAATGGAGAATTGACTATCTATTTTTTGAAATTTAGAATAGATTTTAAAACTAATCAAAAGACAAAATAAAGCCATACTAATAGTCAGCCACTTCATTTTTTTATTGAGAATAGCTTTTGTTCCAAGGATAATTAGGATGTAAATTAAAATCAATTCATAATTTTCTATCCAAATTTGACCGATATGATTCCAAGGAAGTTGATGAATTAAATTCACAATAGCATTTAAGACCCAAATGGACCAATACAAAAGGAATCCGATTACAGAAGCTAATGATGGGATGAAAATGACAAGAAAAAGGAAGATTCCTAAGTATAATACTACTGTAGCCAATGGGATGACAAACCAGCTCGATAACCAAAAATAAATTGGGAATTGATGAAAATAGAAAATTCCAAGTGGCAACACCAATATTTGTGCTGCAATTGAAACGGCAGTCAATTCCCAAAGATATTTTAAAATAATGTTTTTGAATTGCAGTAATCTTTTTATTTTTGGATGCAACCAAATAATTGAAATAACTGCTAAATACGAAAGTTGAAATCCAACAGTTTTGATTTGCATCGGGTCAAAAATAAGAATAAAAATGACGGAAGCTAATATGCTATTATAGGTGTTGGTCTTGAGCGAAAGTGATTTCCCTAGTACAATAAAACTGAACATAATACCAGCTCTAATCACAGAAACAGAAGATCCCGTAATAAAAACGAATAGCCATATTCCTAAAAATTGTATGGATATTTTCAAAATTAACGCAAGTCTATTTCTTGAAGTAAAATTGCGAAGAAGGAAGTGAATCAGGACAAATATAAGCCCTACATGTAGTCCAGATACCGCAAGTATGTGCATAGAACCTGTAATGGCATATTTGATTTTGGTTTCTTTAGATAGCGTTGTTTTATTGCCTAAAATCAAAGCTAAAGCGACACTTCTTTCTCTTGGAGTGGGAATATAAGTTTCAAGAATTTCTCGGAATTTATTTCTTAGCTTATTTGTAAATTTTACTAAGGATGGTTTTCCTTTTTGTGTTATCTTCCAATGATTTTCAGAAATATAAACTTGTGCCAAAATACCTTTCGTTTCCATAAAGTTTTGATAATCAAAACTGTAAGGATTCATAGGACTTGGAATACTTCGAACCTTACCATTTATCAATAAAACATCTCCATATTGAACTCTATTTGTATCTGCATTCGGTGTTAAATACGTTTGTAATTTTCCAGATGCAGGAACAGTACCTTTATTGTTTTTAATACTAAGAATATCAAGAATTAAACTTGTCTTTTCTTTAAAAATGGGTACTGAACTAACCCTTCCAATTAACACGTCGGAATCTGATATTTTTTCGATGTAGTGATTCTTAATACGATGGATATCATGTTTGTTGATGGTCTGAATTCCAAGGAGAAAGAAGACCAAATAAATGGATATCGTTTTTGTAGATTTGGTTAACGTAGATGATTTTAGAAAACGGAGAATGATTACAAACAACATCATTAGGCAAACTATTTCATACCCAACATATAGCTGGTTGAATTGTATTGCTAATATAAAACCCAGAATAAAAGGTATGAAAACCTTTAGAATCGGGGTTGTTTTCCAGGAAGTCATTATATGTTGTTTTTTTTACACTCTATTTTAGTGTTCGTAGTGTTATGTGTTTTGTTATTGGAAAATAGAAATTCTTATCTTTTCTTATTGTTCTTGTATGGCTTTAAAATGCTTTTGTGTAAGCAAAATATAACTCGAAATCGACCTTCGCTTGTAAACTCAACTTTCCCCAAAACCAGAAACCGAACAAATCTGATCTTCCTCCAACAAATTCTGTCTTTTATACTTCAAAACCAATTGCACCACTGCCAAAACATCTTTTTCACAATAAATAGCAATACGTTCCAAATTCTTTTCTTCCCAATACACACGCCCCACTTCAGAACCATCGATATCATCCTTTGGCGAAGGGATTCCAAACAAAGCAGTCAGTAATTTCAATGAAGTATAATTTTTGAAATCACCAAATTTCCACAATTCTAGCGTATCCAAAAGTTGCTTAGTCTCCCATGGTTTCTTACCTGCAAGGTCCATCATCTTTGGGATTTCCATCATGTTGATTGCCATGCGCCTACCTATATATGGGATGTCAAATTCACGTAAATTATGACCACATAAAAAATGTTTATTGATATTGCTATAATATTGAGAAACTAGAGTAGCAAAGTCAGAAAGTAATTTTACCTCATCATCATCCGCAAAGGATTTTAGTTTCAATTCATATTTACTGGTTTCCTTATTCCAATGGGTGAAACCGACGGAAATACAGACTATTTTTCCAAATTCAGCGAAGATACCTGCCTTGTCTTTGTATGTTTTTGCAGCGAGTTTATCATCAATCTCTTCATCATATTGCCTAAGGATACTTTTGCATTTATGTTTCCATAGATATTGGAATGTCTCATCCAATTCAGAATATTCCGCTTTACCAGAAACGGTTTCAATGTCCAAGAAAAGGACATCTGTTATTTTTAAGTTTTCTAACATAGTTTGTTGTCGTTTTGACAACCCCTAATTTACGAATTGATATTGCTTTTGCAAATTATTTTGATGTTTTTTTGAAAAAAAGATTATAAGATGAGTCAGTCGCCGCTTCGCCTGCTCCTTAGATTAGTGGATGAGTTGATTTCCAAAGGACATTATTGTTAAGAAATAAATCTTATTTTCAACCGTCAACTCATCCAGTCTCGACTTTGGAGAGCCGACTTATCCTATCATC
>CAMZLN010000145.1 GCA_947311465.1 uncultured Saprospiraceae bacterium | reverse complement strand
TTATTTTTATTTTCAATATCTCTATTTTCAGGGATTTTTGATAAATCATCTTTTTGCTTATCTAGGTTGCTAAATGAGTTTACAATGTGCTTCAAATCTTCTTCTTCAAAATTTAGAGGGAGTAAAAGTTTATTTAAGTTAAGAGTTTTTGCAATAGAAGGAAATTGTTCTAGCCAAAATTCAATTGTTTCAAGTCCAATAACTCTATTTTCAATGCCAGTTTCTGTATCAAAAACATCCTCAATTTTAGGATGTTGAACTCCGCTTAGTTTCCTGTTTGTAAAAAGTAAATAATAATCTATTTCTTCTTTCTTTTTTAACTTTTGGATAGCAGGAATAACACTTGTTTTTAGAATTGACTGAAAGTCGCTTTCTGAACAACTTGCATTGTTTCTTTTAGTGTGTTTTGCTTGAATAATAATTTTACCATTCCAAGGTTTTGATTTACTAGGAAAGTTATTAGCTGTCCCGTTAAATTCAGCATCCCTTCCGCCATCCTTACCCTCAGAAAAAACAATAGTTCCAGTACCTAAAATCTCGCTACAAATTAATGCAACCAAGATTTCAAATTCAGTATCTGTTAAGTATTCTAATGGGTATTTCATATTGTTTACAAAGGTAATATTTTTTAGATTATCATTATCTTTTTACGATTTTTTTTAATTCGGTATATCTCGTGTTCTGTACTGTTGCCACCCTTCGAGTGAAGATTGCACTAGAACGAGCGGGGATAAACGACGGATGCATGCCAATAAGCTATCTATTGTTCTCAATTTTTTGTTGTTTCTAGAAGCCATATTTATTGAACCTAAGTTTTAAAGCATCTTCTCCACCTTCCATTATATTTTTTATTGCGGATCTAATATTTTCAGAGTCAATTGCCCCAATATTCCTAATTTCTCCTGCTGATTTATCTGCATTGTGGTCAAATTGTATAATCAATTCTGCATCTCCATTTACTGCTACATTTGCGTTATGACTTACAAAAAGTAATTGTCTATTTTGTTTTGTTGAATTTATTCTTTCTGTTATTTGATGAATAACTTTATTGTCAATGTCATCTTCTGGTTGGTCAATAAGAAGAGGACCATGAGTTTGATTCAAGAGAATATTCAAAATAGCACCTGCTTGCTGACCATCAGAGGCATTCTTAAAATCAATTTTTGTCGAACTATCTTTAAAATACCACATCTCAATATTAGATATTGGGCTAATAAGTGAAAATTCAACAACATCTGAAATGCTAATTGAATTTAAAATTCTATCAAAATCATTTTGAGTTAAATCTTCATTAGGTATGCCAAGCTTAGATAGTACGTTCTCTATTTCTAAATTACTATCAATTTTAACTGTGAATAATGCATACCAAAATTTTAAAATTCTTTTGTGAAGATTTATAGAACTTCCCATACCTATTTTTCTTAAAAAATTAGCTGTCCTTTCTGCTTGTCCCCTTGCCAAATTAACTTTATGATTAAATTGCTTTATCAATTCTTCTAAATCAAAACTGTCCAACAATTTTATTTCCATGCAACCTTCTTCTTTCACAGATAAGTTTTCTGCTTCTTTTTTTATTAATACGAATCGCTTATTAATTAGCGCAATTCGCTCAAAGTATAAGCGACCTATTTCAATTTCTAAATTTTTATTAGTTTCAACTTTCGCTCTAAGAGAATCTATCGTTATTTTAAGCTGACCTAATTTCCTTTCATTTTCTTCAATAAGTTTTAGAGCATCCTGTTTCTCCAACATGCGACTTTTTGCATCAGCATATTTAATATCATGCTCTTCATGTATCAAAAGTATTGGAGCTTTTATGGTATTTAAATCTGTTTGATTAATCAATGATATTGAAGTTTGAAGTTTCCCTTTAATTTCATTTAACTTAGAATTGATAAAAACCTTAATAGAGTCTAATTCCTTATGGTTAATAGGTGTGCCTTCAACATCAATTTCAACATCAAAAGTGTTGGATTCAATAAATTCATGCAAATTTACTCTTAAAGTTTCAAACTCTGAGGTTGCCTTTGTTATCCATGCTTTTTCTTTTTTTATTACCGAGTTTTCTTCAATGATTTTTTTATCAACGTCGCTGCCTTCAATGTTTCTTTGCATTTCTGCGACTTGGGCAGAAATAGATATCTCTTGATTTGTCAAATTTTTCAACTCTACCCTTTCTGCAAATAAAGTCCGGAGTTTAGATGTTTCTTCTTGTATTTTGTATTCAACTTCTTTTAATTTCCTTCTAAGTTCATATAATTCTTCCTGAATAGAAAACTCAATAAGATGATTTACTAATTTAGGTCTGTTTCTGCCATGTTTACTTAACTCTTTTTGTGAATAAGAATCTGATTGAATAATGTTTGAAATACTCTCTATTGTAATATCTGAAGGTGGAGTCCCCTCGATAGAAATGGTGTATTGTTCTTTGTTTCTTTGAATGACATGTTTGACTCCATTCTTTATCACAGTTAATCTAACACTTCCATTTGATAAGGTTTCATCTATGAAATCTTCTAAAATATCATTTTCTTTATAATAATCCTTTCCTAATGCATATTCAATATATTGGAGTAATGATGATTTTCCAGTCCCCCTTCCGCCAATAATTACATTTAATTGTGGATTCAGTAGGACAGAAAAATTTTTCAAAAAAGTACTATCAAATACTTCTAACCTTTCAATATACACATTTGGCAATGTAGGTTCTTCTTGTTTAATGCGAGATTTCTTTGCCAAACAAGCTTGTCTTACCCCCTCAGCAGTTGGTTCAGAGAATTTTAGCCAAGTAAATGCGTCTCCTAAAATTGAAAAATTTTCATCCCTACAATCAGATGTCTGAAAAACAGCAATTTCTCGATTTCCATATGCATCAGTTAGCCCATGAATAATATTACTCCATCCTTGTTTTTTCATATGAGAATCATATAAATTTCCGTCTAAATAGCCACCAATAAACTTACCATTGGCGTACTGTGAATGAAGACCATTTCTAAATATTGTTGAAGTCCCATTGTCCTTCACATTTGGAAATAGAATAAACTTTCCAACTAAAACGGGAATCTTTTCCAGTCTATCATAAATCTCATTAATATCTTTAATGTCAAGTCTTTTTGTAAGTGCAGTTTTTTTTGCGGATCTAGGAGTATAATCATTTATTCCTAATGCGGTATAGATTTGAATTATTAACTCATCAGTAAGATTTAAAGTGGAATCAAAAATCAATATTGCTTGGCAAGGTACATCTAGGGTCAATTCCATTCCAGGAAATACAAAAATTTTATCTTCAAGAGGAAGTAGATTCCCTGTGCTATCTTCTTCTAAGAGACTTGCATCCTTTATATATTTATAAAAAAGTGTAGAG
>CAMZLN010000144.1 GCA_947311465.1 uncultured Saprospiraceae bacterium | reverse complement strand
TATATGGTAAGAACCTACAGTGACAAATCTTTAGGAGCTTATTATTTTTATGATAAAACGACAGATAAATTAGAAAAAATTGTAGAAGTAAGTCCTTGGTTTGATGAAAATGATTTCGCTTCGACACAATCTATTTCTAATTTATCTGTCGTTTTATCATAAAAATAATAAGCTCCTAAAGATTTGTCACTGTAGGTTCTTACCATATATTTGGTTTCGTCTCTACTTACAGATGTCAAGGCTACTTGATAGTTTGGCAGTTCTTTTTCCAAACGAGCTTGAAGATTTTCCCTTGATTTATCTAAAAAATGATATTGTGGTTTATCCGTTGTATAGGCAATCGCAGTCAATACTTTTCTCTTTCTTGAATAGATTAATTGTTGTACATCAACATCTGGATGAGAAAATAATGGAGTACCCACTTCTTTTCCAGTGTTCATATCCAATTTTGTAATAACCGTTTTATCTCTTCCTTGATTTGAAGCAACATAAACAATATCCTTGTTGTCAAAATCAAAAAATAAAGGAACAACAGAAACTTTAAAATTGGTTCTCAATACTTCTTTAAAAGGATCAGCTTCTGTTTTTCTATACATCAAAACAGTTGTTGTTCCATTGACTAATTTAGATGCAATTCTCAATTTTCCATCGTGATCTGTCTGCCATGAATCAATGGGTTCTACGGGGTTAGTATTTTCTGCTAACTGGATAATCTCTCCAGATTCAATATTTATACGATAAGGCTCAAACAACATTTTGTTATTTTTATTCATGCCAATGATTAACTCATTGGGTTGATCGATAAGCGCATCAATTATTCGAATTCTTACCCCTTCAAATGGTGTTAAATCTTTTGCATTCTTACCATCTTTATCTACAGCAAAAAGTTTGAAATTTTCATCACCACCACTATCTTTTATGAAAACCAGCCTATTGTTGTTTGCCCAAAAATATCCAGATATACTTCTTTCAGTTTCAGATGTAATTCTAATTGCTTGATCGGAGCCAATTTTTTGAATAAAAATATTCTGCCGTCTTTTGTAGGAACCCATATAAGAAAAATACGTTCCATCGGGTGATAATTGATATCGCGATTTATCTGGAGTTCTGAAAAAATCTTCTACACTGTATTTATAATTACCATCTCCCTTTTTAATCAATTCACTCAACTCAACATCACTTGAAGGCAAACTTGTATCTCCTGGCAATTTCACTTCTTCCGAAGATTTTGCTACCGTTACTTCTTTTTTCATAATGGGTTCTTCAATTTTTTTAGCCACTTTTGGATGGCATGAACTAAAAATAAAAATAATTGCGATAAAAGTAAATAAATGATTTTTCATTTTGATTGTTTTAATTGAAAATAATTGGATTATCTAAATAGTTCGACATATGTATTTATGTGTATATTTTTAAATAGATTTTGTTCAAATCAACCTGCCTGCCGACCGCAGGAATGCAGGGGCATAAAATGAAGGCATAGTCCCATTCTGTCAAGGCTTTATAACTTAAGTTCCTAAAAGTAAAATATATTACAAAAGAGAAATAAAAATATCTACAAAGTGATCATTTTTTAAGACCGAAAGAGAATATTCGTGAATGATTTTCTATATTCTTTTAAATTTTGGCATAAAATCGACCGAGCTTTCTGAAACAGGAATAGATATTTCAATATAGCAAGATGATAAAGCCATAATTCCAGTGATAGAAATCAATATTAATTTCAAGATTTCTTCTTAGAAAACAACAAAAATCCAATACCAATCAGAATCGCCATATCTGCATAATTAAAAATACCCGTTCGTAAACTTCCGATACCAACATTCATAAAGTCAACTACTTTTCCAAACATGATTCTATCATATAAATTCCCAATACCTCCGCCTACAATAAAGCTTAATCCAATTACTTGGAATTTTGTCAGCTTATCTGAAAATAAAATATAGAAAAACATCCCGACCAACATTATAATCGGAATAACTTTCAGTAATAAGAAATGCAACCAACCTGGAAATCCTGTACCCCAGCTCAAAAAAGCCCCTTCGTTTTCAGCATATATCCACTTGAATGTGTCATAAAAATAGGAATGGGTATATTTTCCCTTCAGATGCGTTTGTGCCAAATATTTTGTCCATTGATCAAATCCAATATTCAGAGCGCAAATAATTAAAACCAGCCTTATTTGGTATTTTCGATTCTTCATATAAAGCGAATTTATAATATTTTTTGAACAAAAGAGATGAGATGATTACTTTTTTCAATTTCATAATGCAATTATATGATTTTGATGATAATTTGTAATGATTATAAGAAATCAAAAAATGAAGGTATTACCGTAACGAACTTACTTGAATTATCAAGTTCATATAAATAGTCGAAATTGGATAATATTAATTTTCATTCAAAACATCCAAAACTTCCCCTTCCAAATCTACATATCTTTCAAACGGTTCCAAATAAAATCTTTTATTATTTCCATTATAAATAACGGTAAAAGGCAATGCGCCCCACCATTTTGAGTAAACCATATCCAACCATTTCGACATATTCTCATCATGAAGAGCGATAATCTGAGAATGAATCTGATGTTTTTTTATAAATGGAATAACCCTTGACTCAAAATGTTTTTCTAAATCTCTGTTAATTAGAATAACTTTAATTGGTTTTGAATTTGAAAGTTGATTTATTTTTTCAAAATAGGGTAATTCTTTAATACAAGGAGGACATGTAGTTGCCCAAAAGTTGATAATATAAGTTGTATCATTCTTTTTATTGAAAAGAGGAAGAATCTCTTCAAAATTCCAGACTCTTGAAATGGAGTCTTTATTTTCCTTTTCATTTTTACAAGAAAAGCAAAAAAGCAAAAGGATAAAAAAGGTAAGAATTTTAGTAAGCCCGTTCATTTTTATTTTCCATATAGTTCATAAAAGCCCGATTAACCACCTTGTTTCCACCTGGCGTTGGATAATTTCCAGAAAAATACCAATCCCCATTATTATTAGGACAAGCCACTTGTAAATCTTCAATAGTTTGATAAATAACTTCTACAGGAACATCAATATTCTTTGGAGTGATAATTTCTGCAATCTTATTAGAGACTTCTTCGTAGGTGAAAGCATCATATATTTTGACGACTTCATTGACTACATCCTCTTTAGGCAGGTGTGCTTGAAGTTTACATTTTTCATAAGCATCATCCAAGATATGCTCTTGCTTGGTTTCTTTCATCAATTCAACAAGAGCACGAAAAGCAACAAAGTCCGACATTTTGGACATATCGATTCCATAGCAATCAGGAAAGCGAATTTGTGGAGCAGAAGAAACTACAATTATTTTCTTTGGATGTAATTTAGCGGCAGCGGTAATGATGCTTTTTTTCAAAGTAGTCCCTCGTACAATAGAATCATCAATAAGGACAAGTGTATCTACATCATTTTTCACAATTCCGTAAGTCACATCATAGGCGTGAGCCACCAAATCATCACGAGAACTATCATCGACAATAAAAGTTCTAAGTTTTGCATCTTTGACTATTATTTTTTCAACTCGAACACATTGATTGAGAATTTTTTCGATTTTTTTGGCAGTTAATTTACCTTTTAATGCTAAAATTTGTTCTTTTTTTACCACATCAATTTGATTTTGAACTTCCTTGACTAGTCCTAGAAAAGATGTTTCAGCTGTATTAGGAACGAAAGAAAAAACAGTATCTTTAATATTGTAATTCAATCTTTCTAAAACAGTTTGGGCTAGCATTGCTCCCAATTTTTTTCGTTCCAAATAAATTTCCTTATCCGTTCCCCTAGAAAAATATATTCTTTCAAAAGAACAAGCTGATCTTTCTAATTGGTCAATAAAAGGTTCCACAAAAACCCGTCCATCTCTTTTTATAATGAGAGCATGTCCCCTTTCTAATTCTTTGATTTTCCTAAAAGGAATATCAAAAGCAGTTTGAATAGCAGGTCTTTCAGATGCTGTAACAATAATTTCATCATCAATGTAATAATATGCAGGTCGAATACCAGAAGGATCTCTCATCATAAACGCGTCACCATGGCCAATCATCCCTGCCATTACATATCCACCATCAAATTTCTTGCTTGCTCTTTTTAAGAGTCTTTGAATATCTAGATTTTTAAAAATAAGTTCATTGAGTTCTTCCGTATTGTATCCATCAGGTTTGTACCAATTGAAAAGTCTTTGAACTTCATCATCTAAAAAATGGCCAATTTTCTCAAGAACAGTAACGGTATCAGATTTTTGTTTTGGATATTGTCCCAATTCCACCAATTCGCTAAAAAGCTCATCTACATTAGTCAAATTAAAATTGCCAGCAAGCACAAAGTTTCTACTAATCCAATTATTTTGCCTTAAAAAAGGATGACAACTTTCAATAGAATTATCACCATGGGTACCATATCTGAGATGTCCCAATAGCAATTCACCTGTATAAGGAATATGCTTTTGCAAGTAATTTGCATCTCTAAGTTGATCAAGGGTAAGTTCCTTAAAGCGAGAATAAACATTAGAAAAAAGATCTTCTAGATAATTGGAGGATACACTTCTTTTTCTACTGATATATCGAGTTCCAGGTTTAGGATTGAGTTTTATTGTTGCAATTCCTGCTCCGTCTTGCCCACGATTTCGCTGTTTTTGCATCAACAGATTGAGTTTGTTGATTCCATACAAAGCCGTACCATATTTTTCGTAGTAGAATTGGAGGGGCTTTCGAAGACGGATCATACCAATACCGCATTCGTGTTTTATTGAATCGCTCATTTAAATTTGTACTTTAAATTGCTAGAAGAATAAACTTAAAATAAAATACAAAAGTAGATTTAATTTTAATGAGAAACAAGATTTATTACTTGTTTATAAATTCATCTTGATTGAAGAATTAAAAAGGGATTTATGAAAAGAATAAAGAGAATTAGAAACGGAAAGGAAAAGTTGAAGAATCGCATTTTAGCCATTCAGGAATTGGTGGTCCTAATAAAAAATAGCAAGCTATTTTATCGCCATAAAACGATTTTTTGATTCACTTCTTCCTATAATTGGAAGAATTATATAGCTTCCTTTTTTATTTTGAAGAACAACATTTTTAGCGTAAGATGGATTCAGCTTTGCAATCATTGCTTTTGGGATACCCGTCTTTTCTGACAAACTTTCAAAAGTTGTATATTTGTAAATCAATATAGATTCAGTCATCGTATAATTATAATCCTTATAGTTTGGATGAATATCGTACAAATGATAGTAGTTCATCATGTATTGAGCAGCTAAGAATCTGACCAAGTAATCCTGAGTTTCTTTAGGTAGGTATTTCTTGATTTTCCAGAAATTTCTACTTTTCCCTTTACGAATTGCTTTACGGACACGTCCACCACCACAATTATATGCAGCCATCGCTAATTCCCAATTCCCAAAGTCATCATATAGATGTGCCAAATGTTGAAATGCTGCATCAGTAGATTTATGAGGATCGCAACGCTCATCTACATAATCATCAATCACAAGACCATACTTTCTAGCAGTTGCCGGCATAAGTTGCCAAAGACCTCTTGCTCCAACTGGAGATGATATCGTTGGGTTTAGCCCAGATTCTATAATTGATAAATATTTCAATTGCTCTGGTAATCCATATTTTTCTAAATAGTAGTCAAAAATAGGAAAATAAATCAATGAATTACCAATAATTTTTCTAGAGACATTACGTCCAGAATGAGTATAACTAGAAACAAATTTCCTAACTCCTTTGGAATTTTTAAATTTCACCAATTGTGGTAAAGATTCAAATCTGTCTTTGATTTCGTGACGAGATGATTTTCTTACGTGATAGGACTTTCTCTCCTTTCTTGTCAATGGTTTCCCTTTTCCATTATTTCCAAAAGCGATATTACTTACAAAAAGTAATAGGCACAACAAGGTAAGGTATAAGTTTGATCGTGTGTTCATAATATGTTTATAACTTCGCAAATAGCAAAGTAGGTTTGCTGGATTACGATGCAAAGGTAATTGCAATATATTTATGAATCAATGTCACATGTACTTTTTTTTGAAAGATGAACAATATTAACAATTATGTGACATGATTAGAGAAGGAAAAAAGCAAATTTTCTTCGTTTATATTAGAAAAAACTTGCATTCCAATTGCCAATCCATTTATGCCAGATTTATCTATGGGCAGATTTATAGCAGGAATGCCTGATAAATTAGGCAGGACGGTGAAGATATCACTCAAATACATCGCCATCGGATCGTCTTTTGCATGTCCGATTTCCCATGCAATACTTGCTGTGGTCGGCATAATAATTAGATCAAAATGCTCAAAAATGTGATTCATTCTTTTTTTAATTAATTGTCTTACTTTTTGCGCTTTTGTGTAATATGCATCATAATAATCAGCACTCAATACAAATGTTCCGAGCATAATTCGCTTTTTGACCTCTTCGCTAAATCCATCTGTCCTAGATTTTCTGTACAAATCATCTAAGGATTTTACAGATGCATCACGAAATCCAAATCTCACACCATCAAAACGACTTAAATTAGAGGATGCTTCTGCCGTAGTCAATACATAATAGGTAGGAATAACATATTCTAACAATGGAAATTCAATTGATTCTACAGTATGTCCTGCTTGTTCTTGGGCCTGTATAAAATGGAGGGTCTTGTCTTTTATTTCTTGCGATAAACTTGGATACTCTAAAGCAGACTTGAAATACCCGATGCGCAGTGGTTTATTAATAGGTTCTAATTGGGAATAATGCTCAACTTTCACGCTACTTGCTGTAGCATCAAATTTATCTTCACCCGCCATTAACTCAACCAACAAAGCTGCATCATATACACAATGCGTTAATGTTCCAATTTGATCAAATGATGATGCGTATGCAATCAAGCCGTATCTTGAAATACGACCATAAGTCGGTTTCATACCTACCAAACCGCAAAAAGCAGCAGGTTGCCTTACCGATCCGCCTGTATCTGAACCTAAAGCCGCTAAACAAGTATCTGCTTGAACTGATACCGCTGCTCCTCCCGAGGAACCACCTGGCACACGGGTTGGATCATCATAATTACGGGTTGGACCATAAATTGAATTTTCATTAGATGAGCCCATCGCAAATTGGTCACAGTTTGTACGTCCTATAACGATAACATCTTCGTCCAATAATCTTTGCAAGGCTGTTGATGTATATAATGATGTAAAATTTTCTAATATTTTAGAAGCGGCACTTACTTGATGATCTTTATAGCAAATTACATCTTTAATTGAAATCACCATTCCAAATAATCTTCCAATTTGTTCTGGGTTTGATTTTAATTTCTCATCTAATGCTTTGGCTTTCTTTATAGCTTCATCAGCAAAAATTTCTACGTATATATTCAAATGCTCATTCTCTTTTGCTTGTCGCAAATAATGAGCTACCAATTGAGAACAACTGGTTTTTTTATCCAAGATGTCTTGTCTTAGAATTTTATAGGAAGAATATAGGGGCATTGTATTATTGTTGAATTAAATCTTTTAAAGACTTATTTACTCAATTTCTGGATAAGTGTTTCCATATTCAGCTTTTCTTGTCCACTATTAACCATATCTTTTAGCGTATATTCCCCATTTTCAATATTAATTACAAAAGGAACGTTACGATTAATGGCATATTTTATCATTCTTTTATACTTGGCAGGCTCTGGATATAAGTCACAACTGATATTTGCGGCTCTTAATTGATTCAATAATTTAAAAGCTTCCAGGTGATCCACTTTACTTTCAGAAATAAGCAGAACAGTCAATAATCCTTCTAAATCTTTTGGGAAATTATCTAATTCCGTCATTACATCGAAAATACGAGCTGCTCCAAAAGAAATTCCAACCCCTGATACGTCTTTCAAACCAAAAATTTCTGTTAAATTGTCATATCGACCTCCTCCTCCAATACTTCCCATTTCTACATCATTAGAAACGACTTCTAAAATACATCCAGTATAATAGTTTAGTCCACGCGCCAAAGTAATATCAAATTCAACTTTATTTGTGGTAGATTTCAAATCTAAATATTCATGAACAAGATTCAATTCTTCAATGCCTTTCATTCCTCTTTCAGAATCTTTCAATACTTCTCCTAATGCAGTTAAAGTTTTTATCTGAAGGCTTTCAATAATAATTTGAACAGATTTTTCAGAAATACCACATTTTAATAATTCTTCTTTTACTTTTTCAATACCAATTTTATCCAATTTATCAATGATAGTTGTCATAGCTACCATCTTTTCAGAAATACCAGCAATCTCAGCCATTCCTTCTAAAATCTTTCGATTATTGACTTTTATGGTAACATTTAGCCCTAAATTTGAGAAAACTTCATCATAAATCTGGATCAACTCGGCCTCAGACATCAACGACTTAGATCCTACAATATCAGCATCACATTGATAAAATTCTTGATAACGTCCTTTTTGAGGACGATCTGCCCTCCAAACGGGTTGGATTTGGTATCTTTTAAATGGAAATGAAATTTCATTTTGGTGCATGACGACATATCTTGCAAAAGGTACGGTCAAATCATATCGCATTCCTTTTTTTGAAATCGAGCTGGTTAATTTATTAGAATTTAAATCTCCCAATGCCTCTTTATTGGCTTTCTTCAAATAATCTCCACTATTCAAAACTTTGAAAAGCAATCTATCTCCTTCTTCTCCATATTTTCCTGTCAAAGTAGATAGGTTTTCCATAGTAGGAGTCTCAATTGGCATATAGCCATACTTGATAAATACCTTCTTGATGGTATCAAATATATAATTGCGTTTCAAAACCTGAATCGGAGTAAAATCTCTTGTACCTTTAGGAATAGTAGGTTTCATCTATTGGAAATTGTTTGACTAAAAAAATTAAATACTTATAAACCATTGCACCTTTGAACCATTGCACCATTTGCACCATTGCACCTTTGAACCATTGCACCATTTGCACCTTTGCACCTTTGCACCTTTGCACCTTGAACCATTTGCACCTTTG
>CAMZLN010000143.1 GCA_947311465.1 uncultured Saprospiraceae bacterium | reverse complement strand
TATGCATACATATAAGCGGGCCCACATACACATACACAATCACATATACATACATATAAGCGAGCGCACACACACACGCGCGCACACACACACACATACATACACACATACATATATACATATATATATATATACATACACATATACATACATACACATACACACATACATACACACATACATACAAACACATACACACATACATACACATACATACAAAAACATGATCATACTACTCTCACCAGCAAAAAGTCTCGATGAAAATCCTAGCACAATCCAGGATCAAAGTCAAATCTATTTCCCAAAAGAAACAGGTACTATTGCCCGACAACTCAAAAAGCTAAAAGCCAAAGACCTACAATCTTTGATGAAAATCAGTGAAAAACTCGCTGTAGAAAACTACTTACGATACCAACATTTCGATTCTAAAAACTACACATTTGAAAATTCAAAACAAGCCATCTTGATGTTTAAAGGAGCAGCTTATATAGGATTGGAAGCAACAAGCTTGACTAAAGATGACCTAGATTTTGCACAAAATCATTTGAGAATGTTATCAGGATTATATGGAATTCTACGTCCTTATGATTTGATTCAGCCCTATCGTTTGGAAATGGGGACGAAACATTCTATTGGAAAATATGATAATCTATATCAATTTTGGGGCGACAAAATCACCCATCAAATCAATACAGATTTAGAAAATACAGATGGAGATATTATTGTAAATGTTGCGTCGCAGGAGTATTTCAAAGCTGTAAATCCAAAGCAGCTTAAAGGAAGGTTGATCAATATCCATTTTAAAGAAAATCGAGATGGTAAATATAAAATCATTGCTTTTAATGCGAAAAAAGCACGTGGATTGATGAGTAGATATATTATTCAAAATAAAATCACCGATGCTGAAAGTTTGAAATCCTTTGTGGGAATGGATTATTTGTACAATGATGCATTGTCTGATGATATGGATTGGGTTTTTGCGAAAGATGCGTAATTTGAGTATCTTGTGAGTTGTAAATTAGTACATTGTAAACTTAGTTGTCAATTAATTTAAAATATTTTTTACCATTTAAAAACAGAAAGGTCAGTAATGTTTATTAAATATTTCCATTGGAAATCTTACTTTTCTTACTGTTCTTGTATGGCTTAAAAAAATAGTTTCATGTAGGATAAAACAATATAATTAATTAGTGATTTCAAACTATGGCAAAAAGTAAAAACAAACTTATCTATATGCTCAAAATACTTGGACGAATGGTTCTCACAATTTTACTATTATTGTTGCTTTATGTAGGAGCAGCCTATTTTATTCCTAAAATTACAATAAAAGCAGAGCAAAATACATCCAAAGAGATAGCAATTTTCATCAAAACCAATGGCGTTCACACCGATATAGTTGTACCAACCAAGAATGATATCATAGATTGGAGTCAAAAATTCAAATTTAAAGATACAGATATTGCAGATTCCACTTTTCAATATTTAGCGATAGGGTGGGGGGACAAAGGTTTTTATTTGGAAACGCCTACATGGGCGGAATTGAAATTTAGTACCGCTTTCAAAGCAGCTTTTGCCTTGAGTACTACCGCTTTGCACACTACATATTATCAAACGATGCCAGAAAATGAGTCTTGTAAAAAGATTCAAATCAGTAAGAAGCAGTATAAAAGATTGGTTAATTTTATTGAAAATAGCCTTGATAAGGATATGAATAATCAGGTGAAATTTATCAAAACAGATGCAAATTATTCAAAAACAGATGCCTTTTATGAAGCCAATGGGCATTATTCTTTGTTTCATACCTGCAATTCTTGGGCAAATGATGCTCTGTTGTCTTGTGGGCAAAGGGCGTGTTGGTGGACACCTACAGATTCGGGGATTTTTGAGAAATATTAATTGTAGTTGCGCAGTTGAGTTTAAAAACGGTAATGGCTTTGATTTTGATTGAAAAAGAAACATATTAAAAAATATTTTTAGAGTGCATGACAAATAGTGGGAGATTTTTATTTTGCAATATTCCATTACAGTATTAAATCTAAACGGAAAAGTGGCATAGCCACGACACTATCCATAGCCCAAAGGGCAATGAATAGAAAATAAGCAGCGTAGCTGCGGCACTATTCGAATTTACAATGATTAATGAAATCAATAAAAGACAAACAATTTTATAAATTTGCAGCCTACGGGTTTCTCAAAAATTTAAGATTTTTTGATGCCTTTTTATTGCTTTTTTTTCTAGAAAATGGACTTTCCTACACACAGATCGGAATTGTGTATTCGATAAGAGAAATTACAATAAATTTTACGGAAATTCCATCGGGATTGGTGGCAGATAGCTATGGGCGAAAGTATGCATTGGTGGGGTCTTTTTTGTTGTATATCACTTCCTTTTTACTGTTTTATTTCTCAGTTCAATTTCATCTTTTTGCTGTAGGAATGTTTTTGTATGGTATGGCTGACGCTTTCCGTTCAGGGACACACAAAGGGATGATTATGGATTATTTAGAGCTGAAAGGTTGGTCCGAATACAAAGTTCAATACTATGGCGAAACCCGTTCTTGGTCACAAAAAGGATCGGCTATTTCGGCGTTGATTGCAGGAGTCTTGGTCTTTTATTCGGGGAGTTATCGACAGATTTTTCTATTTTCTGTGATTCCTTACGGTCTTAATTTTATCAATATTCTTTCATATCCAGCGGATATAAATTTTTCTAGGAAGTTGAAATCTAGTATAAAAAGAGATGTGTTTTTCGATTTTTATAAGACAGTAAAACAGGGAAATGTATTTTCTATAATATATTCATCAGCCGTCCATTCTTCATTTTTGAAAGCTATAAAGGATTATATCCAACCGATTATGGTACATTTTGCATTGATACTTCCTTTTTTTGTACATTTTGAAGATAAAAAGCGAACGGGTATCATGATTGGAATCTTCTATTTCTTGATTTTCTTAATGACTTCTTTTGCTTCTAAAAAAGCATATTGGTTTGTAAAATTGAAACCGAAGTCTATTTCTAAAATTACTTTATTGGTCGGATTGGGAATGGGGATATTTTGTGGTATATTTTACTTTTTTGAATGGTGGGTGGGTGCATTATTAACTTTTTCCTTGATTTATGGGATTGAAAATATCCGAAAGCCAATTTTGACAGGCGCACTTTCTGACAATGTTTCTAATGAAAATTTGACTTCTATTCTTTCTGCTCAATCGTTTTTGGGAACGATTTTGACATCTATTTTTGCATTGGGGTTGGGCATGATTGCTGACGTTTGGGGCATAGGATTGGCTTTGATTGTAGTGGGATGTTGTGCGCTTGGAATCAATTTTGGGCTAGAAAATGGAAAAACATAGCCTGCCCCGCCTTCATTGTACCTCGTCAAAAGAAATAGTCTTCCACTATTCCACCAATTTATTCACAATGTCCACCATCTGACTACCGCCCCAATTCATAGCCCCCGTTTCTTGAATCACAATCTTACCCTCCTTCGAAATCAAAAAAGTAGTTGGAATACTTGAAGATTGAAACGGCACTGGTGCTTTAGAAAGAGATGAATATACAGGAAAAGAATATCCTTTATTTTCTATAAATGTTTTGATTTTTGGAACACCTTGATTTGAAATCATTAAAAACTCGATATTCGGATTATCCTTAAATTTTTGATATAATTCTTCTATTTCAGGCATTTCTCCTACACAAGGCGGACACCAAGTAGCCCATTCATTGACAAAAAGAACCTTTCCTTTGAAGTCAGATAAGTTAATTTGTTTGCCATTTGTATCTTGCAATTGCCAATTGAAATCAACATCTTTGAGGGATGCTCCATCTATTTGACTAGGATTTCTCACTTGAGCAGCAAGCCTATTTACAAAACCGCCAATAGTTGTCCGACCATTAGGAGTAAGCATTGCGCCAATGAAGATGATAAAAAGTAGGTCACTAGCTTTTCCAAATATTGATTTACGCTTCCATTTTTCAAACATATAGATTTATTTTAGATTTCCAATACATCAACAATTTTCTTTTCCAAATGTTTTTCTTCCCATAAGAATACCACTTATATCATATTTATCTATAATTTTGCTCCGTTGGTAGATTCTTTTACCTTCAATTCCCTTTTTAAACCGATTTTCGTAGAATATTTTACATCAAATTTAAATCAGACTAATGAATAAAATCAGTATTGGTGGTACTTTAGTTATCATCTCAATTATTTTTGCGGCTTGTACAGGTACAAAGAACGTAGCTAAGCAACCTACTATTAAGAAATTTAATCCCGTTGTTAATTCAAATAGTTATTTTAAAAATTTGGATCTTTCGGTTTCTCCTAAAAATGATTTTTTCCGTTTTGTTAATGGAAAATGGTTGGAAAGTGTTGAAATTCCAGCAGATCAAGGAACATGGGGAAGTTTCAATGAGTTGGTAGATCGAAATGATTCTATTACTTTGAATGTTGTGAAATCCGCAATGAAAAGTGGAAAATATCCAAAAGGTACGGATCAATATAAAGCGGGCGTACTTTTTAATACATTTTTGGATTTTGATAATAGAAATAAATTGGGTATCCAACCTTTGAAACCCATTTTAAATAAGATTAATGCCATTCAGAATGTAGATCAATTAGTAGATTTTTTACAATCAGAAGAACAATATGGTGGAGCAGGGCTTTTTGGTTTTGGACCAGGACCTGATTTGAAAAATAGCTCCATTACTGTGGCTTGGGTTGCTCCAGGATCACTTGGATTGTCTAGAGATTATTATGTGGATGAAAATAAAAAGGAACTTTTAGCAAAATATGAAAAACATGTTGCTAGAATGCTTGGCTTTTTAGGAGATAATGACAAAGTGGCAACTGAAAAAGCGGCCCGTATTTTAGCCCTTGAGAAGAAAATGGCTGTTGTTCGTTTTACGAAAGAAGAATCTCGTAATCCTGAATTGAGTTACAATCCAATGACAATGGATGAATTGGCTAAAATCACTCCTTCTGTAAATTGGAAGAAGTATTTTACTGCTTTTGGGGTTGAAAATCAAAAAACCTATATGGTTTCTCAACCCAAATATATGGCAACACTGGAAGATATTTTGAAAAATACACCGCTTTCTGAAATCAAAGAATATTTAACTTGGACGTTGATTGATGGAAATGCAGGGGCTTTTTCACAAGAAATTGATAATGCAAATTTTGATTTTTATGGAAAAACATTAAGAGGTTTAGAGCAACAACGTCCTGATGAAAAAAGAGCATTGGGAACTGTAAATGGAAGTGTAGGATTTGCTGTAGGGAAATTGTATGTAGATCAAGTTTTTCCAGAAGCAGCAAAAACTCGTGTGAAGGATATGGTGGTGAGTATCATTGAAGAGTATAAATCACGTATCAATAAATTGACTTGGATGTCTCCAGAAACGAAAGTTCAAGCTATCGGAAAATTGGATGCATTGACCATTAAGGTAGGTTATCCTGATAAATGGAAGGAATATTCATCTTTGGATGTGAAGTCTTATGATGAAGGAGGCTCTTTATTTTCTAATCGAAGAAGTGTTCGTGCATGGAATTTTCAAGATGATTTGTCTAAATTGGGTGATCCAGTAGATAAAACAGAATGGGGAATGACACCACAAAGAGTAAATGCATATTACAATCCTTTGTTTAACGAAATCGTTTTTCCTGCGGCTATATTACAACCACCATTTTTTGATTTCAAGGCGGATGATGCTGTGGTTTACGGAGCAATTGGAGCTGTGATTGGACATGAAATTTCTCATGGATTTGATGATCAAGGGGCTAGATTTGATAAGGAAGGAAATATGACAAATTGGTGGACAGAGCAGGATTTAACTGCCTTTCAAGGTATGGGCAAGGCCCTTAGTGCGCATTATGATGCTTATGAGCCTATCCCTGATGTACACGTGAATGGTACTTTTACCTTGGGTGAAAATATCGGAGATTTGGGTGGTGTAAATGTGGCGTATAGCGCTCTGATGAAGCATTTGGCTAAGAATGGAAATCCAGGTTTGATAGATGGATTGACACAGGAACAAAGATTCTTTATGTCATGGGGTACCGTTTGGAGAACAAAAATGAGAGACGAAGCATTGAAGCAAAAAATAGCAACGGACCCACATTCACCAGGAATGGTGAGAGCTGTTGCACCACTTGTTTTGATGGATGAATTTTACCAGGCTTTTGATATTAAAATGGGAGATAAAATGTATGTTGCTCCAGAGAAAAGAGTGAAAATTTGGTAACAGCTTAATTGTTATTAAATTTACTAAAAAAGCTGTACATTTGATTATTATCAATGTGCAGCTTTTTTGTTTTAAAAACTATATATGAAAACGTATTTACTTGTTTGTATTTTTTTCTTTTCTGCATTTTTCGCAACAGCCCAACGAACAGAGTTTTTTCCTTTGGACATAATGGTAAGTGCAAAGATGGAAACAAATATTTTTGAAGTTCCATTTTCGGAGAAAACACCTTTTTATACCGTTTGTTTGAATTTAGAAAATTCTGATTTGGAATTAGCTGATTTTTTAATCCGCTTTTCAAAAGATGGTCAACAATGGGATGATTGGAAACCATTTCAAAAAGATATTCATGGAGATGAGAATAAGAAAATTAGTAATTTATTGTACGCTGATGCTGATCAGAAATATTATCAAATTCAAAATTTAAAAAAGAATGATCTTTATATCCGATTAGACCTTTTTAATCCAGCCATTTCGAATGTGTCTTTGTCAAATAATACTATTCAACGAGAAGATTGTAAACATCCTCCTTTTAAAAATAGAAAAGATTGGTGTACAACTTGTACACCTGGTGGCTCTGTGATTACTACAGTGACGCATCTTGTAGTACATCATTCTGCGGGAGTAAATGAAAGTTCTGATTGGGATGCGGTGGTTAGAGGAATCTGGAATTATCATGTAAACTCACGAGGCTGGGATGATATTGGCTATAATTGGTTGGTGGCTCCCAACGGTACATTGTATGAAGGTAGGCATGATAATATACAAGGAGCGCACTATTGTGGAAAAAATGGTCATACGATGGGAACTTGTATGATGGGGAATTATATGGAAATTCCCGCCAAAGATACGGCAATGGCGACATTGATCAAATTATTGGCTTGGAAAGCAGATGTAAATAACATCGATCCTTTGGGCAGTTCAAATCATCCTGCAACGGGGGGCAATCTAAAAAATATTATTGGTCATCGAGATGGCTGCTCAACTTCTTGCCCTGGAGATAAATTTTACCCTGTACTTCATAGTTTTGTAAAACCTGCTGTGGATGACTTGATTTCTAATAAATGTAAGGATGATGGTACAGATCCTGACCCCGATCCTGATCCTGACCCAGATCCTGAAGATGATTTTTACCAAGGACCTTTTAAGATGCAACCTACCTTGGTGAAGCGTGAGATAAAATTTTATTCAGGAAGAAAAATTATCCACCCGATTTCCGTTCATATCGTTAATATGGTAGGGCAAGTAGTTTTGACAAAAACATTTACAGGAAAGTATGATTATTTTGAGGGAAAAGTAAATGTAAAATATCTGCCAGCGGGTATTTATTATGTAAGATTAGTTTATGGAAGAAACGAGAAAGAATTTAAATTTGCTAAAATCTAGGTAGTCTTTGTATCCCTATTTTAATTTTGGCGTATCATTTGTAGTTATATTATGAATCTTTAACATTTTATTATGATAAAATATTTCATTCTATTTGATATTAGTATCGAAAAGAATCTATCTTTGTCTAGATGGAAAGTGTGAAACTTTCTACTATAAAAATCATTGCTTAAAACTAATTTTCTTTTTTGTGAAAAAAAGTTTAGTTTTGTGGATTCTAATAAAAATAATTTTTAAACCTAAAACATTTCTTTAAAATGAAAAAATCTCTATTTACTGGATTATTGTTCCTAGCTTTTGGTCTATTTGTGGTATCATGCGCAAATGAAGGATCTGATTCAAAATCAAATACTGAAACAGCTGCACCTGCACCAAAGCCTACAGCAAAACCAGCAGCAAAGCCTGCAGCACCAACAGGGCCAACAACAACAATGGCTTTTACTGAAACTACATTTGAGTTTGGTGAAGTTACTGAAGGCGAAAAGGTTGAGCACTCTTTTAAGTTTAAGAATGCAGGTAGTGAGCCTTTAATTTTGAGTAACGCAAAAGGAAGTTGTGGATGTACAGTTCCTCAATGGCCAAAAGAGCCTATTGCTCCAGGAGAAGAAGGTGTAATTACTGTTATTTTCAATTCTAAGAATAAAAAAGGTCCTAGAAATCAAAAAGTAACTGTTACTGCAAATACAAATCCTGCACAGACTTTTATTTATTTGAAAGGGAAAGTTAATCCTGACCCAAATAAGCCAAAGCCTACTGCTAAGAAAAAATAATTGATACTTTATCAATGTAAAGCCCAAGCGATGTAAAATTGTTTGGGCTTTTTTTGTACTTATCTTTTTGAATGTCTAAATACTTTGGTTACTTTTGACGTTTCAATGTCAAAGAATGTAAATCTTTTAAATCTTGAATAAATATTTATCACTCGTAAAATTTAGCCATACTATTTTTGCCTTGCCTTTTGCATTGGTGGGATATTTTATTGGATTAGCATCAACCCATCAAACTTTTGACATTTTATTATTGCTAAAGGTTGTTCTTTGTATGGTTTTTGCACGAAATGCTGCCATGGCTTTTAATCGATATTTGGATCGGGATATTGATTCTAAAAACGATAGGACCGTCACTCGTGAAATTCCAGCGGGTGCAATTGCTCCAAAGCAAGCCTTGTTATTTGTTATAATTAATTGTGTTTTCTTTATTATTGTAACCTATTTTATTAATTCATTGGCTTTTTTCCTTTCACCGATTGCTTTGTTGGTTGTCTTAGGATATAGTTTTACCAAGCGATTCACCTCTTTGTGTCATTTTGTACTGGGTGTAGGACTTTCATTAGCGCCCATAGGAGCGTATATTTCTGTCACTGGGCAATTTGGATTAATCCCTGTTTTGTATGGGATGGCAGTATTATTTTGGGTATCGGGATTTGATATTATTTATGCATTGCAAGATGAAGATTTTGATCATAAAAATGGTTTGCATTCAATACCTGTGATGTTAGGTAAAAATCGAGCATTAGTTCTTTCCAATATTTTACATTTGTTTACGGCAGTTATCATTTTGTATAGCGGTTTTTTGATGAGTGAGCAATTTGCCGAACTACAATATTTACATTGGATAGGTGCGGGTGTATTTATAACGTTTTTGATTTATCAACATACTTTAGTTAAGCCTAATGATTTGAGTAAAATAAACTTAGCCTTTTTCACAACCAATGGAATGGCAAGTGTTGCATTTGGAATTTTGTTGATTCTGGATTTAATTACTTAATCTGTCGAGTGTGCGATATTCATCTAATTTACTATTAATATTTGTTATTTCACTTGAATTGGCGTATCTTTACGATAAAGTATGTCTTCATATTGCATTTGCTTTCAATATGTTAGATTTCTTTAGGCATTTGATATGTACTTGATTTATATTGATTTTGTCTTTCCCTCCTTGTGAAGTTGTTTTTCGTGTAGAAAAAATGGAGTTCAATTTTCCGTTAGAATATGTTGATTTTATAGTTTTGTCAATAACATTAACCGATATACATAAAAGTTTTTATTTTATTGCTTTTTTATATTTCATTGATTATTAATGGTTTATATGAAAAGTAATATTTTCTTCTCGTAATATATACTATTTTACTATTGTGGTATAATAGTTGCATTGTAATAGTTACGTGGGGTTACAAAAAAAAACAGAAAATGATTCATATTTATTTACGATTCTATTTTCTAGCATGATATTTGCAGATTATTTTACAAACAAATACATAATTAAAAGAGAATTACCGAAAATTAAAATTAGTTGACATGAAAAAAATTACCACACTATTAGTATGCTTTCTTCTCCTTGGAACTTTTGCCAAGGCTCAGCAAGATGCGATGTTTACAAAGTACATGTTTAATTCCTTATCTTATAATCCCGCATATGCTGGATCAAAAGAGCACATGGCACTTGGATTTTTACATCGATCTCAATGGGTTGGAATTGATGGCTCGCCAAGAACACAATCATTTACAATGCACACACCTTTATCAAACAATAGAGTAGGTATTGGTATGAACATTATGAATGATAAAATTGGACCTTCAAATAATTTATTTGTTGGACTGGATTATGCTTATCGAATTAAAATTGGACCTGGGAAATTGTCTTTGGGTGTTCAAGGAAGTATTGAAAACTGGAGAGCCGATTGGACGAAATTATCAGTACAGGATAATTTTGATCTTGAATTCAATACCAATCCTAATACTTGGTTACCTAACTTTGGTGCAGGATTGTATTACTATACTAAGACATTTTACTTAGGAGCTTCTGTTCCAAAATTAATTAAAAATGACTTAACACCAGCAAATAATACAAATAATTTCTTTTTAAATAAGGGAAGAAGACATTATTATTTAACAGGAGGTGTTGCAATTCCTTTGAATGGGGAAGATTTAGTCCTTAGACCTTCGATGTTGGTTAAGAACGTAGGCTTGTTTGATGGAGAAGTAACTGCACCGACTGAGTTTGATATGGATTTATCTTTATTGTTCTATCAAACATTTTGGGTAGGAGTTTCTTTTAGATCAGCATTCGAATTTAAGGATAGTTCTTATGATTCAGTCGATTTCTGGGCTTCTTATAACCTTCCTAATGGATTGAGAATCGGAGCAGCGTTTGATTATACTTTGACCAAGTTGAATCAAGCATCTAAAGGTTCGTTTGAATTGATGGTAGGGTATGAATTCGATTACAAGACGAAGCGTACAGTTACTCCAAGATATTTCTAAGATAAAAATTAAATTGGTGCCATTAATTTGGTCTCCCATAAATTTATTTTGTTGGATTTTCCACTTTCGATTTTGGAAGTGGTAAATCTAACTCCAATAACTAAAACACTTGAAACATGTTTAAGCGATTAATTTTGGCTGTTTTGATAATAACAGCAACAACGACTATTGGGTTTTCTCAAGCTTCTAAACTGAAGAGAGCTAAATCGAAAATGGAAAAATTGGATTACATTGGTGCAATTAAAGAATACAACCATATTCTTGCATTGAATGATGATCCGACTGCAAAAATAAATATTGCAGAATGTTATAGGAAAATTAGTGATTCTGAAAATGCAGAATACTGGTACGGACAAGTAGTTCGTTTGCCTGAATCAGAACCAGTCCATAAATTGTTTTATGCGCAAGCATTGCAAAGAAATGGAAAATGTGATTTGGCAAAAGAATGGTTTGTGAAATTCATAGATGAAGTGCCAGATGATCTTCGTGGGCAATACTTAGTGAAAGCTTGTGATTATGAAGAAGAGCTAATGACTAAAAATGCGGGGCTTTATGAAATTAAGCACATGGATTTTAACTCTAGTTTGGATGATTTCGGTCCTTCATACTATGAAGATGGTCTATTGTTCGCATCTGAAAGAGGTAAAGGGGGAATGGTAAGTCGAGTTCACGCATGGACTGGGTCTCCTTTCTTAAACCTTTATTATGTAGATACTCAAGTAGAATCTACGGATGATGGCTCATGTGGAGAAATTGATTATGGTCGTCCTTCAAAATTTTCTAATGATTTGAATGGAAAATACCATGATTCTAATCCAATCTTATCTCCAGATAAATCAACACTTTATTTTACGAGAAATAATGATCAAGGTCATGCAGACGATGGAACAGTCTTATTGAAAATATATTTTGCTGAAAAGAAAGGTGAAAATGACTTTGGTAAGTTAATGGAACTACCTTTTAATAGTGATGAATATAATGTAGCTCACCCTGCTTTGAGTTTAGACGGAGAAAAATTGTATTTCTCTTCTGATATGCCAGGTGGTTTTGGTGGAATGGATTTATATATGTCTGAAAAAGATGGTGGAAATTGGGGACCTCCTACAAACTTAGGACCTCAAATCAATACAGAGGGAAATGAAATATTTCCTTTTTATTCAGCAGATAAAAAATTGTATTTTGCATCAAATGGACATGTTGGTTTAGGAGGATTAGATATTTACTATATGGAAGATAAAGGGGATGGTGAATTTGGTTCAATTGTAAATATTGGATATCCTTTAAATACCGTTTCAGATGATTTTGGTTTGATTTTTAACGAAACAAATACTTGTGGGTACTTTTCTTCTGATAGAACAGGGGGGGCAGGTAATGATGATATCTATAGTTTCGCTAAAATTGCAGCTCCAGTTGAGATTTATGTTTTTGACGAAGTAACTAATGAGCCTATTGAAGGTGCAACAGTTGTTGATGATTGTACAGGGGCTTCTTATACTACAAATGAAGAAGGTAAGATTTATGCAGATATTAAATTGAATGAATGTTGTACTTATAAAGCGAGTAAAGAACTTTATGTTGACAATGAAAAAGAAGGTTGTTCTACAGCAGAATTAACTGAAAAAGTATTCGTAGAAATTCCGATGGCGAAAGAAATGCAATTTGATCTTGAAGGTGTAACTTTCAATGGTGCAGATGGTATGCCTTTACCTGGTGTTATGCTTACTTTGACCAATGATTGTGGTGAAGATGAAGAAACTGCTACTTCTGATAAAGATGGTAGATTCTATTTCAAGCTTAGAAATGATTGTTGTTATTCTTTAGCGGGTTCTAAAGTTACTTTTAGCGGTGCTTCTGTTGATAATCAATGTACTAAGGGCTTAACAGAGTCTACTACGCTTCAAGCTAATTTGACCATGAATCCTGAAAATCAGATTGCAACGACAACAACTCAACCTACAACAGGTGTGGTTACTGGTTTGCCTCAAACAACGACGCCAGAAACAGGCGTTTATAATAAAGATGGAGTTTATGTAGATGCTCAAAATCAAAATCCTTATACGGGTGATCATAATGGTGTCACTTATAAGGATGGTAAAATTATAGGTGGACAAAGTCATGGATTTGATGTTGCTCCTTCTACTAATCATACTGATTTTGACGGTGTTTCTTACTTATT
>CAMZLN010000142.1 GCA_947311465.1 uncultured Saprospiraceae bacterium | reverse complement strand
TTTGCCATACAATTAAACAAAAAAGCACTTTGAAAAATCAAAGTGCTTTTTTTATATTATTATTTCAATAGGAAAAGAAATTAATTTAGAGCAGCCACACGTTTTCGTGAAGAATAATTCACTCTCAACTGACCAGCTTTTCTCAAAGCAGTTTTAACATCCTGCATAATACCCATAGTCACATTACTATCTCCTCTAATAGAAGAAGTTATACGATTACGTTGATTTTCAGCTACTTTAGTTTTATGAGCTTCCAAAAATAATTTAATTTCTGCATCCAAAGCTTCCATATTTGCAAACTTATCATTCAGTTGAATTCTAGGCGAAGTACCATATAATTCTTGATAAGCCTTTGTAGGTTTTCCAATATAAATATAGTTCACCAAAGATTTTTGCTGAAGTTTAGTTAACTCTGTTGCTTCGGGTACTTTCACATCCACCTTCAATTCACCCTGTCTCATTACAGTAGTTACCATAAAGAAGAACAATAGCATGAAGATAATATCTGGCAATGAAGCCGTAGATATTTCAGGATTATCCTTTCCTTTCCCTTTACTAAATTTAGACATAAATTTTATGTTTTAAGTATAAAACAAATTATTCTTCCCCAAATGCCGTAGGCTCTGCCTCCGACAATACGAAAGGAATTTCTTTCTTAATTGCGATTTTCTGCTCTCTTGGCATATCATCTGAATAAGGAACACCGTACTTTTTTTGAGCTAAATTATCCCAAAGCTGGTTATATGCTCCTTTCAATTCGTTGTAAACCGCTAAATAAGTTCCAAATTTAGTACCTCTATCATTTTTGATAGAGATTATGGCCTTATTAGGTCTTTCCGCCAAATCTTCCCTTCTATTGGGATTAGAGATAAATTCTATTGCATTTTCTCTCAAATCAGCAATTTCTGCAAATTCACCTCTTACCAAAAGTTGGTTATCTTTATTTACAAGAACAGAATAAACATTACGTTTTTTCAATTTAGTAATATCAGGATCTTCTTCAGACCAAGGCGGTAATTTCACTAAAATCCCCTTATCCACATCAATTGTAGTAGTAACAAGGAAGAAAATCAGCAAAAGAAAAGCGATATCTGCCATTGAACCTGCGTTGACTTCGTTAGAAAGCCTATCTCTTGTGCTCTTTTTTGCCATGATAAAATTATTTAAAGAAGTTACGAATTTCTGCTAAGAATAATAATGCCAAAGCAGCTACGGACATAAACAATCCAGTTTTCAAAGAGCCACTAATAAACTGAACTTGTCCACCAGTAACATTAAATTCCTTTGCAGCATTTGCTATTGCAGGAGTAATAGTTGCATCTGAAGTTTTCCAAGCAATCAGAAAAATTACTGCCACCAAACCAAAAGAAATAAGTCCTTTCATAGATCCTTTCAAATCAGTTACAATCTGGAACAATCCAAATCCAACCAACAAAACGAAACAAATAACTGTTAAAGCCATCGTAGCCTTCAAGCCGAAATCGAAAATAGACGTTTGTCCTTGATTATCTTCCCCTAGGCTATTAAAGTCTTCAAGACCTCCAAAAACACTACCAAGAAAAATCAAAATCACCAACACTCCTAGACCAAACGCAGCGGTTTGCCCATATTTATTTAAAAATTGATACATATTCAACTTAGTTTAGAATGATTATTTAAAGATATTATTTCTAGCCAATATATCAACGATTCCGATAGAAGCATCTTCCATTCTATTTACAATAGAATCGATTTTGTTTACGATATAATTATAAAATATCTGAAGAATAATCGCTGCAACAAGACCAAATACTGTTGTCAACAAGGCAACCTTAATACCACCCGCAACTACAGTTGGAGAGATATCTCCTACCGCTTGGATTTTATCAAAGGCACCAATCATACCGATTACAGTTCCCATAAAACCAAGCATTGGTGCAATGGCAATAAAAAGTGAGATCCAAACTAACCCTTTTTCTAAAAGTCCCATTTGAACTGAACCATAAGAAACGATAGCTTTTTCAACAGCTTCGGGCCCTTTTGGAGAATTTTTCAATGCTTCGTACAAGATACTAGCGGTTGGACCAGGAGTTGATTTACAAACTTCCAAAGCTCCATCCATGTCACCAGACTGTAAACGATCATCGATGTTGTTTAATAATTTGTCTGTATTGGTTGTTGCAATATTTAGAGTAATGACTCTTTCAATACAGAAAGCTAACCCTAAGATTAAACAAATTAATACTAGACTCATAAACCTCCAGTCTCCTTCAATAAACTTTTCTTTCAATACTTGAAACCCAGTTTTTTCCGCGCCTTCAGTTACTTCAGTTTGTGCACTCTGTGCAAATACTGCGTTAGTATTTCCTACATTAGAGAAAATAGTCAAACCCAAAACGAGTATAAGTGCTAAAATTTTTCGCATAAGTGAATTGGTTTTACAATTGTTTTAATTAAAAATATAAACAAAATTAAATAATAAAAAATCAAATAATATTCAGATTTCAATAATCCGTAATGCCAAAATTAGAAAAAACAAATTAATATATGGCAAAATTAACGAAAAAAAAATAAATATTCTTAAAATACTGCGGAGAGAGCGGGATTCGAACCCGCGAAACCCTTTTGGGGTTTACACGCTTTCCAAGCGAGCCTCTTCAGCCACTCGAGCACCTCTCCTGACAAAATTATCTCAAATAGAATATCACAAAAATAAAGGACATCCCAAAATAATAATCACAAATATTGCAAATAGTGTTCAGAAAACAAAATTTATATTGAAATATGACCAATATTTTACAATATTTCTTTATTTTCAAACAAATTCAATGCGTTTTGTGTAGTAATTTCTGCTATTTCTCTCAAGGAGCATTCTTTAATATCTGATAATTTCTCTGCTACAAAATTGACATAAGCGCTTTCATTTCGTTTCCCACGATATGGCATTGGCGTCAAATATGGAGCATCAGTTTCCAACACGATGTGTTTCAAATCAATATTTTCCAAAGTTTCTCCTAATTTTGAATTTTTGAAAGTCACAATTCCACCAATCCCCAAATAAAAGCCCAAATCAATTATTTTTTTAGCTTCCTCGAGACTACCTCCAAAGCAATGAAAAATACCTCTCATTTTACTATGATGCGTTTCATTCAAAACTTGAATTACTTCATCTGTAGAATCTCGTGCATGAATTACAAAAGGAATATCTTTTTGTTTTGCCCATTCGATTTGAATTTTAAAAGCATCAATTTGTTCTTTAATAAAAGTTTTATCCCAATAAAGGTCAATTCCTATTTCTCCAATGGCTACAAAATCTCTTTTAGTCAACCAATTTTCCATTACACTCAATTGCTTTTTATAATCTTCTTTTACAGAAGTAGGATGTAACCCCATCATTGAAAAACAATTATCAGGAAATTCTTTTTCCAAAGCTAACATTCCATCAATTGTATCTACATCAACATTGGGTAAATACATTTTTTCAACATTAGATGCAATGGCACGTTTTATCATTTCGGAGCGATCTTCCTCAAATCGATCAGAATATAAATGGGTATGTGTATCTATTAATATCATTTAATTACTTTTTAGATGCAAAGATATAGAATTATGGTGTATAGTAATTGATTTATGATTTAAAGATTTTTTGATTTGAAAAATTA
>CAMZLN010000141.1 GCA_947311465.1 uncultured Saprospiraceae bacterium | reverse complement strand
GTGGGAGAACCATTGGCTTCCAAGCTACTTATTCTAGATACGCTATCATTTACTACAAGAGTATTGAATATTAATAAAAATCCAGCCACTGCGATTACAAAATTAATTGATTATGATAAGTTTTGTGGAATTAAAAAGTCGTTAAAAACAAATATAAAAACAATTACAGTTTCTGATTTTCAAAATCTCATTCAAAAAGAAGAAGATTTTTTACTCATAGATGTACGCCATCCACACGAACATAAATTTCGTAATATTGGAGGTCTGTTAATTCCGCAAGCAGAAATAATTGCTAGAAAAAATGAAATTCCTAAAAATAAAAAAGTTATTTTCTATTGCGAATCTGGTCACAGAAGTGGCATGGTTATTCAAAAACTTAATTATTTATATGGCTACACCAACCTATTCAACCTAGAAGGTGGCATTGAAAAATGGGATAATTGATGTCACAATAATTACATTTAATTAATAAATATTTGTTTTATTTTCTTATGTAGTGAACTATTTTCAAATTTCATTGGTTTATAATTATACATTTCGGCTAAAACGCCAAAATCCTACTTTTAACACTTCCCCATTTTTCAATACCTAGAAAAAAATAGTCGATAGTGATTTTTTGAGAACTTAACTGTTCCATATTTTGAAATTGATAAAACGATTTCAAAATTGGAGATAAAACAAATCCTATGAGCAAATTACTACACACACTTGTAGTGCTGGGTTTTCTATGCCCAAGCATTTCAGGACAAAGCACGAGCGCAATTTCATCTATACCAATGAAGAAAACGAAGGTATCGGATGTTCCTTCACAATCTTTGGTAGATTTCACATTACTTGGTGGATTAATTTTAATGGATGGCGTATATCAAAATGAGAAAAAATCATATATCCTTGATACAGGTGCTCCGACATTAATTTTAAATCAAAAAGTAAAATCCAAACTTAAAAATTTCGGTAAAGGAATCTCTGGAACCATTGCAATCGAAGAAATCGAAGTGGATAAATTTAGTTTTGAAAATGAATCCATTAGAGATATTAGAGCCTTTTATATGGATCTTGCCCACATTGAGAAAATCAAAAAATGTAAAATTGGTGGTTTGATTGGTTTTGATTTAATTGAAGATAAAGAGTTATTCATAGACTATCCCAATCAAAAACTAGGTTTCCTAACACAAGGAGAAAAATTGAACCTTACGGAATATCAATTGGTACACAGTTTACCATTCACAATGGTTGGTCATTTTCCAGTAGTAGTAGCAAAAATAAATGGTATAAAAGTAAATCTAGCGCTAGATACAGGTGCTGAAGTAAACGTTCTTGACAAAAAAGTACTAAAAAAGATTGCCGATTCAAATATTGAAATAATAGAAAAAAAGAAACTTCAAGGCACAGACAGAAAGACAGCATCTGGGGTTAAACTTTCTGTTGATGATCTAAAAATAGGTACTTTGGTGGAACATTTTTCTCAATTCACTGCAATTAATATGACCAAATTGACACATGAAGGGGTAAAAAACATTGAAGGTTTACTTGGATATACGTTTTTGAAAGGTAAGATTGTTTCAATTAATTTTAAGACACAAAGATTGAATATTTATAGGTCTAAAGCTAATTCTTCGGAGATGGCTGTTCAAAAATAAGCTTGCATTTCAAATTTATTTGAAAAACGAGTTTTAGTTTTTGAAGTGGAGAAGGTTAGGCGATTTGCCTATGCAAATCTAGGTGAGTAGCTTAGGTGGATTTTTATCATAATTTGATTTTTGATTATGAATTAGGTACACGTCAGCGTGGCACTCACCTAGATTGTCATTAAGACAATCGACTCACCGGCTCAACTTTCCTCCACCTCATTAATAACATAACTAGAAGTAATCTCCACCGTAGGTTCAAGCATCTTAGAAACAGAACAATATTTCTGAAATGCCATATCCACCGCTTGAGCGACCTTTTTTTCTTTTAAATCTCCTTTCAAAAAGAAACTAACATGTATTTTTGTAAAAACAGCAGGCACTTCATCCGCACGTTCTGCAACGACTTCTATTCTAATATCCTCTAATTTTTGGCGCATTTTATCTAAAATCATCACCATATCTATACTGCTACATCCTGCCAATCCCATCAAAACTGTTTCCATAGGTCGAACACCTTTGCCTTCTCCACCAATTGCTTCACTCCCATCCATTAATATAGAATGTCCATCACTTCCATAGGCGATAAAATGAACTGCTTTATTGACACGTTGCATTGTTACTTTCATAAATAGGACTTTTGATTATAAATTAACCTTCTTAGCAATTGATTTTGGCAAAGCCTCCTTATTCAATAAAACCGCAATAGTTTTCATTTTAAAATAGGCTTCTGACATATATAAATATCCATTTTCAGGACCAATCTCACCCCATGAATTCTTAATGATGTAATACTTTGTTCCATTTTGATCTTTTGCAACACCAACAATTTGCATCAAATGATCATCTGTAGTAGATAAGTCTTCAAAGTGAATTTGTCTATTCTTTTGAGTAACCATTATCTCCTTTCCTGGATTATCAAATGGATCTTTAATGTCCTTCAATGGTAAAATAGCCAAACCTTTTCTAGCAGAAAACCCATCTTCACTTACATCACCGTCCCAAGCAATAGTATATCCTGCATCCAATGCCTTATCTACAATCTCAACCATATCATTTAATTTCACATTAAAATAACTCCCATTAGAATAATTATCGGGTATTTCCAAAACAAAATTTGTATAAAAAGGATGATGCGTAAAAGAAGTTATACTTATATAGTTAGATGCATCCAGTCCAAGACTAGCTGCAAATGTTTTCGGAGTATAAGATTTTCCTTCATAGGTAAACTGATTAGGATAAGACCCCATATATGAACCCATAATCGCATTAAATGCAATTGGCCATCTATTTGATAATTGCTTTTGCTTTACTATTCCATCCAAAAAGCCTTTCAAACCAGACTCCATTTCACCATGATCATGCACAAAATCCCCCTTTAGTTTTCCACTATACACAGACTCAGGCATCACTCCATTGTCCTTTAAAACACGAATCAAATCATGCGACAAACTGCCTTGACTAAAATTTGCTTTTCCTTGACGAAATAAATAGTTCTTTGCCTTATCTTTATATACATTTTGCACAACAAACATTTCGGATAAATCAACAGTACCTTTTCCCATTCGAATCACTTCTGATTCTAAAAATGATGCCGTGGCGAAACTCCAACATGTACCTGTTCTATCTTGAGATTTGATGGAAGTGCATTCCAATTTCTCTACAGGTTTGATATTGTACTGTGCAAATGTGAAAAAAGAAATTGATACAAAAACGATTGCCAAAATGTACTTCATGATATATTATTTATTGAATGTAAAATTATAAATGCTAAGATAAGGAAATTCTTTGGTAGTATGGGGGTGAAATTAAAAAACACCTAAGAATTTTCATGAATTAAATCCTCATGAATTTGAAGAACTTGCTTAATCAAAGAAGTTTTGCCATCATTGTAAATCAAATAATCTGCATAATCTATCTTATCAATATCGGACATTTGTTTAGACATCCTATCCAAAACAATATCTCTTGAAACTTGATCTCTTTTCATTACTCTTTCAATTCTAATTTCCTTTGGAGTATAAACTAAAATCAATTTATCGACCATTTTATAGCCACCACTTTCAATCAAAATCGCAGCTTCACGTAAAGTGTAATTTGAAGTTTGTTCCGCATTCCATTTTTTTGTATCCCGATAAACCGCAGGATGAACCAATTGGTTTAAAGCATCCAACTTTTGCTGATCTTTAAAAACAATACTACCAATTAATTTGCGATTTAGAGCTCCATCTTCCAAATAAGCATCATCGCCAAATAGATTTTTCACTTCAGCAATAAGTTGAGTATCCGAAATCATTAAAGCCTTGGCTCGATCATCCGCATAATAAACTGGAATATTTAATACTTCAAAAATCTTGCAGACACTTGTTTTACCACTTCCAATACCGCCTGTAACCCCTACTTTTATCATTTTGCAAATGTCATTGGTCCTGTTGGTTCTTCCATAGGTTTGATTTCAGGCAATTTCTTCTTCTTCTTCTTTCCAAAATAAATTTTAACACCTGCAAACAAATGACCAAATGGAGCCTTGGGAAACTCTGGATTGACTAAATTTAAATATTTCCATGGTCCATAACCTGCCTGATATCCAGCATCCAAGCCTATACCAAACCCCGAGCTAGAGATATAATCATAACCTAATCCCAATTGTCCAACCAACTCATTTTTTTTAAATGTTTTCACAACTACATCTCTATTTCCTAGAATAGAACCTAAATCTTTAACCGTATTTTTATTATAAAAAAGCAAATTACTTCTTTGATAACCAAAATTAAAAATGATTGAAACGATTGATTTCTTGCTTTTATTCAAGCCTGTTCTAGTATTTATCAATATCCCTGAAGAAGACAATTTACTTGTGTTTCCGCCATCTACTTCATTCTTTTTATTAAGTCCGTAATAGATTTCAAATCCAACAGATGTTTTTTTGACTCTTTTAGCTGTTCCAAAAGAAAATTGCATAATATCGTTATCGAACGAGCCAAAGCCTTCTGCTTTAATAGTTTTATTCAATTCTGAAAAATCAACTAGACCATATCTATAACCAATAAAACTATTTTGTCCATTGGTATTAAAAAATAACATGGACAACAAAATCGTAAAAAATGTACTTTGCATAACAAAAATTTATCAAGTTATTACATCTGAAACGTAAAGCAATTTCAGATATAAGTAGTTGGACACATATTTCTCCAAATATCTTTTTGATGTAT
>CAMZLN010000140.1 GCA_947311465.1 uncultured Saprospiraceae bacterium | reverse complement strand
ATAATTGTTGTATTTTTGTGGCTTGAATCTCCCTTAATGTGAAATGTTATATATTTCACACTTATGGAACTGTGAAAAAATAAATGTACATTTTCAAACTACAAAATAGAATTAGTTAAAAATGTACATTTATTTTTTCACAGTTCCATAAGTGTGAAATATATAACATTTCACATTAAGGGAGATTCAAGCCACAAAAATACAACAATTATAGATAACATGCTCTAATTTGATGATTTATGACATAGATAAGTCTGTAATTTACCTAAAATAGGTTATAAAAAACCTATGGAATAGTATTATATCAAACAGTTTTTCGTCCTTTCCATTCATAATCTTTTTTAATTTGTGACATAGTTCCGATGACAACGATATAAAGAATATGAATGAAAAATGATTGTAAAAATGATTTAAGTAAATCCTGTTTCGAAAAAAAGAAACTCATTTTTCGGAGAAAATAATAATCGACAATCATTTTAGTAAAGAAGATAATTGAAAATATTACTATAGATTGGGGATAGATAAATAGGATAGGGATTCCGATAAGAAGGTACAAACTCAATAAAAACACGATTCCCAAGATAAGGGTAATTTTTTTTTCAGGGTATGCACCTGACTTTGACGCCCAACGAATTCTTTGTTTGTAAAAACTAAATAGCGTTGATTTTGCTTTTGTTTTGACTGCAACATCCTTATTTTTTAAGTAGCCCACTCCATTTGGATATTTTTTCGACATTTTTTGCATGAGCAACATATCATCACCTGATGCTAAATGATCTATTCCTTTAAAACCATCAACTTCATAAAAAGCATTTTTTTCATAACCTAAATTGGCACCATTGCACATATTCATGAATCGTCCTTCCACTCCTGCGCCAGATACTCCCATCATTCCCATGAAATCTAAGGATTGAAATTTTTCTAAAGCATTGGATTCATCATAAAAAACTACAGGGGCAGCAATAAATTTATATTGATTTTTTTGATAAAAAGAGACCATTAATTGCAACCAATGTTCTGGAACTATACAATCTGCATCTGTTGTCAGAATAAAATCTCCTTTTGATTTTGAGATCGCTATTTCTATGGCTTTCTTTTTATAGGAATTTACAATTTCAATGGATTCATTTTCCAATTGAATTAATTGGATTCGTTCATCTTTAATTGAACGAACAATCTGTGCAGTATCATCGTCGGAGAAATCATCGATAATAATAATTTCTAATAATTCTGAAGGATAATCTTGTTTGAGAATAGAGTGAATACAATCAAAAATGTTTTCTGATTCATTTCTTGCAGGAATGATTACAGTAACTTTTGTGATTGGAATATAAGAACTTGGTACCTTCCAGAAAGATAATTTATTCCAATAATAACTATAAATTCCAATAATGAAAACATAGGTAATCAATAAAATAATCCCAATCCCTAGAAATACATTCAAATCTTAGTCTTTAAGTAGGTGGATATTTTTAATTAGGTTTTGTGTCGACCTACTTAAATAAATCCCTATAATCCTTTTCCGATTTTTCTGGAATATCATCTATATCCAATTCTTCATATTCTATATCTTCGATATTGGAATCAAAGGCAGTATTTTGATTTGCAGCTTTTTGTTGCTCTTCAAAGATTCTCTTCATTCCTTTTCCTTGCCGTTTTAATATAGCTTTTGAAAATAGGAATCCTGCAACCAATGGAAAGGCAAATACAATAAAAAGCACGGCTATTATTCCATTCAATGGATTGGTCTTGATTAATTTTACCAACCAAGCTCCAAAATCTAAAATTATATTGTAGTCAAGAATCAAAGTGATTATTAAAAGAGCAGGTGCTGCCCAGGCCAAAAGAGTAAATACCCCTTTGGCTAAAAAAAATAATCCAACAATCACCGCAGCCATTACCAGCAAGCTGGTTATTGAGCCAAAAGGATTTGTATTGGGTCGTCTATTTATCATTGCTTTTTTCTTTAATAACTATTAAAACTAATGAATAGTTTTGATAAAATGAAAGACTTCGACAGAATTGTCAATTTTATAGATGAGTAGCTCGATAATCGGATGATAATAATCGTTTATCGAACCAAACCTTTAATTAATTTTCTTTTTTTGTATATTTACGAAGTGTTATTTTTCTAAATGGAATCAGTTTTTTAAAATTACTGACTTGAAATATTTATCTACCTTCCTTTTTTTATTATCAATTTCGATATGCAATAATATTGTAGGTCAACATAATGAAGCAAAGATTACAACGATTTCAATGGAAACAGGAATTGATGGTCTTGAAATGATTAATTTCTTTACTGACAATGATTCTAAAATTTGGATTCAATCTGAAACAAGTATAAATGTTTGTTCAGGAAAAAATATTGAAGTACTCAAATATGGAAAGAATTTATCTAGTAATCAAAAACTTGTTTATTTAAAAGATCAAGGGAAATTTATTGACTTGTTTTATGAAAATGAGTTCTCTTTTTTTGATCGACGAAATAAATTGACACACAAAATAAATAAAATTCCTTTAAAGCTTGATTCTACCATATTGTGGAAGAAATCACTGGTTGAAAAGGATAGTTCCTTGTCATTTATTGGATATAAAAATGACGATGTTTATGTTTATCATTTTAATACAGATAAAATAACTAATTTTCAATTCTCGTATCAACAAATAAAACAGATAATTCCAAGTAAAAATGGGTATTGGATAAAAACCAATGACTTAAATATTTACCACATTTCAACAATAGGAGAAATTAAACTATTTCATAAATTTCCAAAACAAAACCTTCCAAAACACAATATTAAACAACATTTATCTGTATTTTATGAAGACGGTCAAGGAAGACTTTGGCAAGGTATAAATGGGCGATTAGGACTTTTGCGAAAAGAACCGAATAAAATGGATTTTGAAATTTACAAACCGATACTCAACGATTTGATGATTACTAGTATATGGGAAGATAATAACAATAATATCATTTTTGGAGGAACTTCTCGCTTAAAATACGTTCAGAAATATTGGATTTTGAATAATAAAAACGTAATAAAGCCATGGGATTACCTATCTGACATAAGTTCAATTCCTTCTCATATCAAAGGGGATAATTTTGAGGAATCTTTGATGATGAGTACTTTTCGGGATTTTTATTTCTTGCAATTTGCTCCTAACTACCTAAAGTATTATTTTAAACTCAAAAAGCACGAGCCAGGTGCTTATGGGAATTTGATGAGAGGTTTAGTTAACTATTCGGATTCAACGTTATTGATAACTAGAGAATCTAAAGAATCTTATATTTTTAATACTCAATCTGAAAAAATATATCCCTATTATAATTTGAAAGAAGAACAAAATATTCTTTATACAGAAATGGATACAATAAATAGTTTTATTTGGAATACCGTATATGATTTTTTTGCTCAAAATGAAGATCTTATAGGCTGGGAAATACTAAATAAAAGCCTAATAACTATTCCTGATAAAAATCAAATTGACCGATTTGCTTTAGGAGAGTCAGGTCAGCTGTTTTATGCATCAACAGATAGTATGGGCATTGTTGCTATAAAAAAATATAATTATTTAAACTCAAGTAGCTCTACTCTTGTATCTCTTGATGGTTATTTTAATAAGATAAAAGGAATTTTTCATTTTTATTATGATAAAAAACAGAAGGTATTATTTTTTCTTGCAAGAAAAACGGGATTATTTTGGATAGACCTGAAGGATAATTCTATTCAGGAAATAAAATTATCGGAATCTATATCAAATTATGGTGCTGGATCTATAGATGTTGGTCGAAATAATGAATTGTATATTTCCACAGATGTTGGAGTTTTTATCGTGGATAAAATTACTAAAATTGTAAAATCAAAAATTACCAAGAAAGATGGTCTTTCCTATCCTATCGCTTGTAATGTATTGGAAGATAAACATAATAATTTATGGATATCAACATTTTCAGGATTAAACTTTGTCAATCGAAAAACAAATAGAATATCCAATTACTATATGGAAGACGGACTTCCTTTTGGAGAGTTTAATCACCCTTCAGCTGTGGTTGGAAATAATGGAAAATTGTATTTTGGAAGTGGGAATGGTCTTGTAGAAGTGGATCCCAAAAAATACTATGCTCAAGAAAATGATTTTTCTATTTCTTTTCAGGAAATTCATTTTAAAGATAATAATATCGATTCTACTATTTATTATCAATCTGCTGAATCTATCGTTTTAACCGATAGTAAAAATCGATCAATTGATATTAAACTTGCTAATTCAGATTGGGGGAATTTTGATCAAGCTATTTATTTTTACAAAATAGAGAATGAATGGGTTCCTGTACATGAAAATCAAATTATCTTGGATCGGTTAAATGTGGGGAATTATCAAATTCAAATTAAAGGAATTTCTCGATTTGGAAAAGAAAGCATTAATCAATTACAACTGAATATTGAAATCACTCAACCTTTTTATAGAAATCCTTGGTATATCGGCATCTTGGCAATTGCTCTAAGTGGTTTTTTGATTTATTGGATTACCAAAAATATTATTGATAAAAAAAATCAAGATAAACGTACTGAATTAGAATTTGAAAAACGAGTCTCTCAATTGCAACTTCAAGCCCTGCAAGCTCAAATGAACCCACATTTTATTTTTAATGCAATCAGTGCAATTCAACAATATTTATATAAAAATGATTCTGAAAAAGTAGATTATTATTTGAATGAATTTGCTCGATTGATGAGATTGATTCTAGAATCTTCAAAATCTGATTTTATTAGTTTGAAATCTGAAATTGAATTGATTTCACTTTATACGGATCTTGAAAAAATTCGATTTAATGAAAAATTTGATATTCAAATCGATGTTGATCCAGAAATTGAAATTGATTTTGTGAAGATACCTACTATGATTATTCAACCTTATATTGAAAATGCAATCAATCATGGTCTATTTCATAAAGATGGCAAGGGAAATCTACTAATTAAAATTACAGGGAAAAAAGAAAAAATAGAAGTCATTGTTCAAGATGATGGTATTGGACGAAAGGAAGCACAAAGAATAAAAAATAAATCTATTCATAAGCACAAGTCTAGAGCAATGCAAATAATAAATGAAAGAATGAACGTATTGAAGGTCTTGGATGACTATGATCTTTCTATACAAATTATTGATTTATTTCAGAGTAATCAACAAGCTAATGGAACAAAAGTAGTAATTACATTTCCTGAATCAATTTTTTAAAAAAAACCAAAAAACAAAATCATGATAAAAACGATACTAATAGATGATGAAGACCATGTAAGGAAAACATTACAACATAAAATCAAGAAATGTTGTACCGATCTTAAAATAGTAGGGGAAGCTAGTTCCGCTCAAAAAGGATATGAGATTATCACGGAATTACAGCCTGATTTGGTATTCCTTGATATAGCAATGCCAAAGGAAACGGGATTTGATTTATTAAAAAGATTTGATTCAATTAATTTTGAAATCATTTTTGCAACGGGATTTGATAATTTTGCTATCAATGCTATTGAATTTTGTGCTATAGGCTATCTTACAAAACCAATTAATGAAGAGAAATTGTCACAAGCTATCGCCCAAGCAAAAAAAAGAATTCTTCAGAAGAAAAGCAACAAGCAAGTGACTCAGTTGATTCATAATCTTTCTAACCCAGGAAATCAACAAAATAAAATTTGTATTCCATCGATGAATGATCTTGAATTTGTAACTATAAGCAAGATTATTAGATGCGAAGGAGTCAATAAAATGACTAGAATTATTATTGAAGGGCAAAAAGAGATTATTAGCTCATATAATATTGGTAACTATCATAAAATGCTTGAACCGTATGGCTTTTTCGTTACGCACAAATCTCATTTGATTAATCTTTCTTTTATTAAAAAATATCAAAAAGATGGAATGATTATTCTAGAAGATGGATCAGCAATTCCTGTTGCAAAACGCAGACGTAAGGAATTTTTGGAAAGTTTGAAGCGGATTTAATTGGGGGTAAGCATTTTCTTAACCTTGTCCAAATTAGCTCGGTTTTCTTCCACATCAATTGATTTAATAATATCTAGTTTTTCTTGATTGGTTAGATGAAAACTCATGGACGCGCCCGATTCTGCAGAGGTAGGCATGTAGCTAAATCTAAGAATATCAAAATGTTTAGGTCCAAGTATATCATACAATAGACCAATATTGGTATCGTGATCATACTCTTGCAACTTCATTACATCGGCAGCAATAGACAATGGATTGAAAAAAGATTGAATCACACCTTCAGATTCATTTTTGGAAATTTTTGTAGAATGATCTAATCCTAAAATTTGAATCATCAATACGCCATCTGTATTCTCAGAAATCCAATCTTTGAAAACATGAATAAATCTAACTGCTGATTTTACTCCGAAATTATCTCTAAATCCTGCGTCCATTACTTCTAACTGTGGCGAACTTGGAAGATGTACACTCGGTAAAATATATGGATAGGTGGCATTCATTCGCAAAGCGGTAGAAAATCTTAAATGATCAGCACTTTGATTTTTGAAAACTCTTTTAAATTCTACGCCATCCACTTCCACTCTCCCTGGATGTCCTACTCCAATTGGTGCTATTGTCATAAACGAAGTACTCTGTGGGGATATTATTAGACGTCGAGCATCATTTACAATTGAAGGTGTAATCAGCATCAAAGGAATAATAGCGTCTTTTTCAGGTTGTGCATAGTCATTGAGTCTTTTATCCAACCAACCATTTGTATTTTCATTCAATTGCTTTTCAAAAAGATAAGCTCTGTCTTTTTTGTAAATTTGGTCTTCAATTTTGAATTTCACCCATGGCAAAAATAAATCAGTAGATACTATTGAAAAACAAATTGAATTTAATAAATCCTTAGCAATATCATCTAAATATTTTTGATCTGACACATCAATATTGCCTTCCATTTTTCTTCTAAGACACAATTCTCTATAATAAGCTGTTCCAATAATTCCTCCAGATGCCCCTGAAAATAAGAAGGTATGATCACTAAATTTACCTTCGGTTTCTTTATCTAAATTTTGCAATACATTCATTGCCCAAACGGATGCTTTCAATCCACCGCCACTTACACAGGTGAATATCATTTTTGGGTTTTCTTTTCCAAATTTGGAACGCCAAGTATCTAATATTTTTAGCATTTCCACTTTGTCTTGCTCTACTATTTCTGCAGTAACATTTTTATTTAAATTATCAACGGATATCGTAGATGTTGGAACAGAATAATTTAATCCATACGCCTTATTCTTATGATTTAAGAAATCAAAACTTGTTAGATAATTGATTAAAAATAATATAAAAATAATTACTGGAATTCTCCATCGACTAAACCAATAGGTAGTTGCTCCTGTAATTGAAATTAAAATATTCATCAACATAATCAGGCTCACTCCTGCGGGAATTCGAATCCATACATAATCCATCAAATAACCAAAAATAATTAAAACAACTAGACTGAATAGCTGCAAAAATAGTGCGTTAATATGATTTTGTTTGAAAATAGACATTAATATTTCTCTTTGATAATGGGAAACATTTCTGACCAATCGCAATTTGAATTTTTCTGTAATGTAGGTATCCACTCGTTGATGTGAAAATCCTGATTGAACCAAATCCACTTCTTTTTGGATGCTTTTTTGAATCTTAGCCCGTAGTTTACTCTTCTTTCGAGTATAATCTAAAATATCTTTATTGGTGTATACTAAGTAAATGGACCCAATAATGACAATGATAATACTTCCAATAATAAAAGCTAGAATATGAATAAAGATGCTGGATATCGGTAAATGTTCTCTGTAAAATTCAAATCGGAATAAGGAAACGAAATATACAATCAAAAAGACTAAAGGAATAATGAAATTATTCAGGACAAATTTAGTTAATGGTCTTGATAAGGAAGCTAAAAAAGGAAAAAGTGGGGCATTTAGCAAATAGGAGGTCAAATTCCAAGTCAGAAAAAAAGCTCCAAAGCCCATTCCTAGTATTAAAAAACTCCAAAAATTCACTTGTCCAATGTACTCAGGTTCTAAGAATAAATATTTTATTCCAAAATGATTTCCAACTTTTCCTGTAATGAAAAGTGCTAACAATAACCAGATAAATGTTAATAAAAGATGGCTTCTTAGCTGAACAGCTAAGAGTTGTACTGGAAATGAATAAAATATTTTCTTAATCCGTTGCTTCATCAGGGGAGTCGAGTACTAGCACTCTGACGATTTCTATTTTTGTATCTGTTACTTTTTCAATAATAAATTTATATTTCCCAAGAACAATCTCTTGACCTTCATTTGGAATATCTTCTAAGGTAATCACTAAATATCCAGATAATGTTGTGTATTCACCAGTTGGAAAATCTAAATTTTTATATTCACTATTCAATTCATCTATCTCTAATCTACCTGAAAAAAGATATTCATTTTCCGATATCTTTTTTGATAATTCATCATCATCATCATCATCATGTTCATCTTCTATCTTTCCAAAAATCTCTTCCAGAATGTCTTCTATGGTAATAATTCCAGCTACCCCACCAAACTCATTTACTACACAAACGATATTATTTTTATTTTTAATAAAATAATTCAATAATTCTCTTGCTTTCATCGCTTCTGGAACAAACTGAATTTTCATTACAATATCTTTGATACTCTTCGGTTTCAAAAATACTTGCTGATGATGAACATATCCTAATATATCATCAACATCTTCTTGTATGACAATAAGTCTTGAATGTTTCGTTTCTTGAAACTTTTGTATCAATTCTTCAATACTTGCATTTACGGAAATAGATTCAATTTCTGGTCTAGGAACCATACATTTTCTTATTCGTACTTCTCCAAGATGTAATACATTTTTAAAAATCTCTGTATCTACATCATCTTCGTAATCACTAATATTGGT
>CAMZLN010000139.1 GCA_947311465.1 uncultured Saprospiraceae bacterium | reverse complement strand
CTATTACTTTCTGCCCAACCCCATATTGGTATTTCGACATCTCTTTGAAGCATCATATTGCTAGAAAATATCTTTGCAGTTTTAAGTTGTGCTCTTGTGCATGTAGCGCTTAGGGTGAGTAGGATTACTATAAAAAATTTGTAGGTCATTGGCATCTATCTCTATGAGTTTTCAACCGAGTTTCGGATGATAAACCCTTTAGGTTTGTAAAAATTATATTTTTGGCACTAGGGAAATCTGAAAATAAATCTTAAAATCCTGAAATCTTGAAGTCCTGAAGTCCTGAAGTCCCGAAGTCTTGAAGTCTTGAAATCCTGAAGTCCTAAAATCTTGAAGTCCTAAAACCCCAAACTATCACCTCACATCCCTCTTCATCACATTCAAGAAATACTCCATATCTTTAAATCCTTTATCTTGATTTTCCCAACCAGAATAAAAGAAAAAAGTAACCGGTTTTTTATTTTCAATTTTCATCATTGCCATATAAGTACTCACAACGCCATTTCCATCTTTTGGTGCTTCTTCTTGTCCGATAAAAATAGCTTTAGGAATCAACAACCCCATACCCAACATTGCTTTATTTTCAGCTTGCATATCATGAGTTGCCAAAATCACATATTTATTAATGGTTTCTTCATGTAAATTACTGCTATGTAGATTCACAATACCAGTTACCAATTCTTCATCTCCCTGAATACCATCAATAGTTACAGAACTTTGATAAAATTGAGTTCCCCCCCAGATTGAAATTTGATGTTTAATAAAATAGGAACGCTCACCAATCTTAAAATTGTCAAAACTCAATTGAAGAATTGCTCGAAGTGGTCCATCAGCGATAAGCTTATATTCACTTACATCAGATTGATCAATTCTATAAATTTTACCATCTTTTTTCAAAGCAATTGCACCCGCACCTAATGAATTCCCCACTTTCAAAATATCCATTCCCCAATCAGCCAACTCGTGATAATTAGTTCCTTCAATACCTACACTATCCAAAACCATCAGGTTTGTTTGTTTCCCAAAAATATCTATTCCATTTCGTTGATCATAGTAATTTCTAAAAGCTACATGCTCATTTTCCCAAGCAGGACCTTCCATTTGAAATAGGTCAGAAGCTTTAATTTCATCACTAGCTTTTCGTCTAGGAGCGGAATTTATTTCTTGATAAGGTGCTTTTTTCTTACCAAAATGTACATTAGCTCTTTGTTTAAAATTTGCAACAATAGGTTTATCCACAAAAACAGCTGAGATTATTCTTTTTGACTTAGGATCTGAATTTAATAATAAAAAAGCTTCATCCCATTGTCCATCCCCATCCAAATCATCAAGTTGAAAAGGAATATCTTTCCGTTTTTCATCAATAAATTTGAAATTGGGATTTTCCTCTAGTAATTGAAATTTATCTCTTGAAATAATTACGGGATGATCGTTCCAAGAAAGAGATGAATTATTGTGAAATATCCATTCTTGTTCTGTGGGGTGATCTGTTTTCGTATTGGTCGATTGGTCTCCTTGGCTACAAGATGCTATTACAAAAAGGATGGATAAATATAGGAATAGGTTTTTCATTTTATTTCTTTGATATGGGTTAAAACCCATAGTTAATAATGGTGAACCCTTTGGGTTCTTTGTTTTATTCTTGACCAACTTGGCTTTCAAGTCACTTATTTACTCATGCTTGAAGTCCTAGTTCCCCCTTAATTACTGTCCACTTATTGGACACAGAGTTTCACAAATATAAAGAGAGCTTCACTGAGTTCTCAACTTTATACACGGCTTTGCATACTCATACTTTGAAGTCCTAGTTTTTAAAACATCCACACATCCCACTAGCAAATTAACAATTTATAATTAACAACTAACTAATCCTCCCCCGCATGACTCCCCAGCGTCGCCAAAATCCCCCCATCTACATAAAGGATATGACCATTCACAAAATTGGAAGCATTTGATGCTAAAAATATAGCTGCCCCCTGCAATTCATCGGGATTTCCCCATCTACGAGCTGGTGTTCTTTTAACAATAAAATCATTAAATGGATGACCATCTACACGAATAGGTGCGGTTTGCTCTGTTGCAAAATAACCAGGCCCTAGAGCATTGGTTTGAATTCCGAGTTTTGCCCATTCATCCGCCATTTCTTTGGTCAACATTTTCAATCCCCCCTTAGCAGCCGCATAAGCGCTTACCGTATTTCGTGAAACTTCACTCATCATAGAGCACATATTAATGACTTTCCCTCCATTTCCACGATCAATCATTCGACGCACAACATTTTTAGCCATAATAAAAGGCCCCACCAAATCAATATCTATTACTTGACGAAAATCTTCCGCTTTCATTTCCAAGATAGGAACTCTTTTGATAATTGCCGCATTATTAACTAAAATATCAATTGGAGCCACTTCCTTCTCCATTTTATCCAAAGCAACAATTACTTCTTCTTCTTTAGTAACATCGAAAACATAAGTCGCTACTTCAACCCCTTGTTTTGCATATTCTTTTTTGGCATTATCTAGTCTTTCTTGAGATCTTCCGTTGACTACGATTTGTGCCCCTGCGTTGGCTAGTCCTACGGCTATTGCCATACCCAGTCCATGTGATGCTCCTGTGACAAGCGCTGTTTTTCCTTTTAAGCTAAATAAGTTTAGTGACATTTTTATATACTTTTGGGCTATGCCCGGTGAAAAACTATGGGTTTCACCCATAGTTAATAAGGGTGAACCCTTTGGATTCTTTGTGTCATGTATCGTTAAGATGTTTTATTCATCCAACTAGCAATTCTACATTCCTAATTCTACATTCTTAATTCTTAATTCTATCGAGCTACTCTTCCAGATGCATCCCCACTCATCAATTTTTCAACTTCATCAATAGTAACCATATTAAAATCTCCATAAATTGTATGTTTAAGACAGGATGCAGCCACGGCAAAATTCAATGCCTTTTGATCATCATTATAAGTCATTAAACCATAAATCAAACCACCCATAAATGAATCTCCCCCTCCTACTCTATCCACAATATGAGTAATGTCATAAGTGGGTGATTCCAAAAGCTGTTTTCCATCATACAAAACTCCTGCCCACGAATTGTGGTTAGCAGACTTAGATCCCCGTAGAGTAATAATGATTTTTTTTGCTCTTGGAAATTTTTTCATAAGTTGTTTCCCAACAGATTCATAAGCCTCACCAGCAACATGCCCTTTTGTAACATCAACTCCTTCTGGATGAATTCCAAATACTTTTTCAGCATCTTCCTCATTACCCAAAATCACATCACAACCTGCGACCAAATCTGGCATTACTTCAGCGGGAGTTTTCCCCCATTTCCATAATTTTTTTCTATAATTTAAATCTGTTGAAACGGTTATGCCCATTTTATTAGCAGTTTGAATAGCTTCTAGACAAACTTCTGCGGCTCCTTTAGATATTGCTGGAGTAATTCCTGTCCAATGAAACCAATCTGCTCCATCCAGCACTTTTTCCCAATCTACCATCCCTTTTTTGATTTCAGAAATAGCGGAATTGGCTCTATCATAAACTACTTTACTGCCTCGACTTACTGCTCCTGTTTCTAAAAAATAGATTCCTACACGATCACCACCCCAGACAATATCTGATGTGTTCACATTTTGCTTTTTCAATTCTTTTTCAGCCCAGATTCCAATATCATTTTTTGGTAGTCTGGTTACAAAATTCACAGGAATCCCATAATTAGCTAAGGATACTGCAACGTTTGCTTCTCCTCCACCAAAAGTAGAGATCAGATGTTCTGATTGCGAAAATCTTTTGTATCCTGGACTTGCGAGTCGGAGCATTATTTCTCCGAAGGTGATTACTTTCATATTTTTTATATCTATGGGTTCTTTGGGGTTCACCCATACTGTGGGATCACCCATACTATGGGTTTTCACCCATAGTTAATTTTGGTGAACCCTTTGGGTTGTTTGTTAAAAAATTGTTCATTTTCAAATATATCTTACTGGTTTTACAATATAATTTACATTATTTTACAATATAACTTACACGATCTAATCTATATTTATAACCAACAATTTGTAATGAAATTTATATTATCTCAATTCTGTTATTTTTACACCATCCATATCTCCATAATCTAAATTTTCGCCTGCCATACCCCAGATAAAGATATAATTTGATGTTCCAGCAGCAGAATGTATTGACCAAGAAGGAGAAATGATTGCCTGTTCATTTTGCAACCAAACATGCCGTGTTTGTTGCGGCTCACCCATTAAATGACAAATAGATTGATCATTTGGCACTTCAAAATAGAAATAAACTTCCATTCTACGATTGTGCACATGTGCAGGCATTGTATTCCAAACGCTACCTTCCTTTAATTCTGTCATTCCCATTTGCAATTGACAAGTTTCTACGACACTATTCACCAATAATTTATTGATTTGTCGATCATTGGAAGTTTTCAAAGCACCTAGATGAACCACTTCAGCATCATTCATAGTGACCAATTTAGTAGGGAAGACTCGATGAGCAGGAGCAGAATTAAAATAAAAATGCGCAGGTTTTCCTTCAGAATTTGATTTAAAAACCACTTTTTTACTACCCCGTCCAACATAAAGAGCTTCTTTATATTTCATTGGATATTCTTTTCCATCAACGATAACGATTCCATCACCACCGACATTTATCACACCGAGTTCTCTTCTTTCCAAGAAATAATCGGCTTTCAAAGGATCAATAGTATCCAAGACTAATTCTTTATTAGTAGGTATTGCTCCACCCGCAATATAACGATCAAAAAGAGAATAGACCATGTGGATTTTTCCAATTTGCATTATATTTTCAATAGCAAATTCTTCTCTTAAACGATCTGTGTCATATTGTTTTGCATCTCTTGGAGAACACGCATATCGCAATTCATAAGTTAGTGACATTCTATATATATTTTTTTAGTTAGTAATGTGCTTCTATTATTTATCCAATTTTCTATTTGAAGAATTCCGAATAATTAAATTTGGATCAAGAATTATCGTTCTAGGCACTTTCTTTCCTTTGTTATTAATTTCTTCCAAAAATACTTTTGCGGCATATTGTCCAATTTCACTTCCATGTTGATCAACCGAAGTAAGACCAGGAGAAGTCAATGCAGTAAATTTTTCATTACTATATCCTACGACTCCAACATCATTAGGCACAGAAAATCCATTTTCTTTCAAATAAAGTAAAGCCCCAAGCGCAGAATAATCACTAGAAGAGAAAATTGCATCGGGTGGATTTTTGCTTTCCATCAGTCTCTGCATATCTTTTCTTCCGTCTTCAATTTTCAAATCATGGTGAACAATAAAAGCGTCATTTATTGCTATTCCATTCTTTTCTAAAGCTTCAAGATAACCATCTTTCCGATCTTTATACACATTCAAGTGTTCTGGTCCAGAAAAGTGTGCTATTTTTTTATATCCATTATCAATCAAATGACAAACGGCTTTATATGCCCCCACTTTATCATTATTTTGAATTTTATTAATACTAGAATTTGTAGAAACCCTATCAAAGAAAATCAAAGGAATTCCTAATCTATTGACTTCATCAAAATGCTCAAAAGTAGTAGTTTCCAAACTTACAGAAACCAAAATACCACCTACCCCACTTCCAATCAAGGTATTGATATATTGTTTTTCTTTTTCAAAACGATCATGAGTTTGGCAAATTACCACTGTATATCCAGATTCAAAAGAAATATCTTCAACACCAGCAATGACATTTGAAAAGAAATCCCGATTGATACGTGGAACAATCACTCCTATTGTTTTACTTTTCCCAACTCTCAAGCCAGAAGCCATTGCATTGACCTGATAATTTCTTTTTTTAGCCAATTCAATCACACGTTTTTTCATAGACTTACTAATCGCTGCATGATTTCGCAAAGCACGTGAAACAGTAGAAGGTGTTGTACCCAACTCCTTTGCTAAATCCTGAATAGTAACTCGTTTTTTCATTTTATTTTGAATTGGCTAAAAAAAGAAATTATCAGGTCAATGCAATGGCTTCTGGCTTGAGAGTTGGGAAAAGTAAAACAATAGGAGTGATTGTTCCACGTATCAATCGGGATTTCTTTTCAAATGTCATTG
>CAMZLN010000138.1 GCA_947311465.1 uncultured Saprospiraceae bacterium | reverse complement strand
TATTTAGCTCTTCAATACTTTCTTCAATTATTAATTCTTTCGTTTTTCTCATTCCACAAGATACTGAAATTTAACGACAAATTATACTCAAATTCGTATAAGATAGATAAAAAAAAGTCGCAATTCAAACAAATGAATTGCGACTTTTTTAGGTTATTAATTCTAAAGACTTAAATTTTATAAACCCAGTCCTATTTATCTAACTTCAGGATAAACAAACCCATCCTTACCCTTGTAGGGTTTTTCTTCAAACGTCAGTTTTTTTCCATCTGAATCAATGTAAATAATATCTTCACTCACCAATTTGCCTCCTAAAATCACCTTTGAAAGCTCATTGATAACTTCACGTTGAAGTACTCGTTTCATTGGTCGGGCTCCAAATTGAGGATCATACCCCTTTTCTGTCAACCAATCCATTGCTTTATCACTAACCTTTACACTGATCCCCTGTTTGAAAAGCATTTTACCCACTTTTTTCAACATAAATCCAAGAATCGTTTTAATTTCTGGTTTAGTCAAAGGCAAAAACATAATTTTCTCATCAATTCGATTCAAAAATTCTGGACGAAGATTCTCTTTCAATGCATCGAAGATTTCTTCTTTGGTCGTTTCAATAATATCTGCTCGATGCTTTTCACCCACATTGGCAAGATCTTCAAAATTCTCCAAAATAATCTCAGCTCCCATATTGGAAGTCATAATAATAATGGTATTTTTAAAATCGGCAACACGCCCTTTATTATCTGTCAATCGTCCATCATCCAATACTTGCAATAAAATATTGAAGGTATCGGGATGCGCTTTTTCAATTTCATCAAGCAATACTATTGAATATGGCTTTCGTCTAACAGCCTCCGTTAATTGTCCTCCTTCATCATAACCCACATATCCTGGAGGCGCTCCTACAAGTCTAGAAACAGAATGCTTTTCTTGAAACTCACTCATATCGATTCTAGTAATTGCATTTTCATCGTCAAATAGAACTTCTGCAAGGGCCTTCGCCAACTCTGTTTTACCTACTCCCGTTGGTCCTACAAAAATAAATGACCCAATTGGCTTTTGAGCATCTTGCAAACCAGCACGACTTCGTCGCACTGCATCTGCTACCGCAACCACTGCTTCATTTTGCCCCACAAGACGTTTATGCAATTCATCTTCAAAATGCAATAATTTATCCTTTTCACTCTGCATCATCTTGGCGACGGGAATACCTGTCCATCTTGCCACTACATCTGCAATGTCATTCGCCGTAACCTCTTCATTTGTAAATCTGTCTTCTTCTGGAAGCTTTGACAATTTTTCTTCTGCTACTTTTAGCATAGCTTCCTTGTCTTTGATTTGTCCGTATCGAATTTTTGCTACTTTTTCAAAATCACTTTCCCGTTCTGCTTTTGCAGCTTCTCCTTCCAATTCTTCTATTTCCTTTTTTATCGAAGACATGGTGTCAACGATTTCTTTTTCGTTTTTCCATTTTGCAGTGATTGACTTCAAAGCATCTTTAGCTTGGGCAATTTCTTCGGAAATTACTTTGAGTTTCTTGGGAGTTTTTTCTCTTTTAATTGCTTCTCTTTCAATTTCTAGCTGGCGAACTCTTCTTTCTAATTCATCGATTTCTTCTGGAACCGAATCCAATTCTAGTCTCAATTTTGCAGCAGCTTCATCTATCAAATCAATTGCCTTATCTGGTAAACTTCTATCTGAAATGTATCTATGTGATAATTCTGCTGCAGCGATTAACGCTTCATCTAGAATTTCCATTTTGTGATATACCTCATACCTTTCTTGCAATCCTCGTAGAATTGAAATGGTATCAGCCACACTAGGTTCATCAATGATTATCGTTTGAAATCGTCTTACCAAAGCTTTATCCTTTTCAAAGTGCTTTTGATACTCATCAAGAGTAGTTGCTCCAATAGTTTTCAATTCTCCTCGTGCCAATGCTGGTTTTAAAATATTGGCAGCATCCATTGCGCCATTACCACCACCAGCACCTATAAGAGTATGGATTTCATCAATAAACAAAATGATTTCTCCATCTGAATTGGTTACTTCCTTGATTACACCTTTCAGCCTTTCTTCAAACTCTCCTTTATATTTTGCTCCAGCTATTAATGATGCCAATTCAAGTCTAAATATTTGCTTGGTTTTTAAATTTTCTGGCACGTCGCCTTGTACAATTCGCCAAGCGATACCTTCAACTATTGCAGTTTTCCCCACACCCGGCTCTCCAATCAATAGTGGATTATTCTTTTTTCTTCTTGAAAGAATATGCAAAACTCTTCTGATTTCTTCATCTCGACCTACGATTGGATCGAGTTTGCCGCTTTCTGCTCGTTCATTTAAGTTTACCGCAAATTTTGACAAGGCATTATATTGTCCTTCTGCACTTTGGTCTGTCACCTTACTCCCTTTTCGAAGATCTTTAATGGCACTTACCAAGCCTTTTCGAGTAACTCCGTTGTCTTTTAATATTCTAGCTCCTTTATCTGTTCCTGATAAAATACCAACTAATATTAATTCTAATGAAATAAATTCATCTCCAAATTCTTTCATTGTTTTCTTGGCAGCACTCAATGCTTTGTTTGAGTCACTTGACAAATATTGTTTGTCAACGCCTTCTACTTTTGGATACGTTTTTATGGCTTCATCAATTGCATTTTGCAATGTGACCATATTTACGCCTGTCTTTTTTAATAAAAAGGATATTACCTGTTCATCGGTTTCCAATAAACCTTTTAATAAATGTGGTGTGTCAATCGTCTGATGACCATACCCTTTTCCGATTTTTTGCCCTTGCATGATTGCTTCTTGGGCTTTTGTTGTGAAATTATCGTATGTCATAATTTATATTTTTATTTTTTTATGGGTTATACCCGTAGCTAATTTGGTTAACCCTTTGGATTTTAATCATTTCTACATATTATTCTTATCAAACCTTGACCCAATCTAAAATTCACGTCATATTTTCTTGTTTAGGTGAAACTGAATGATTTATTGTCATGATTCTTGTAAATAAAATGTCACTTTGACAGAAATATATGGACACTTATCTTACCATTAAAAACAGAAAGGTCCGTAAGTTTTAATAACATTTTCTTTAAAATTTTATCTTTCTTACTGTTCTTTAGTGGCTTAAAAACAGTTTTGTGTAAGTAAAACGAAACAATATAATTACTTTACAGTGTTCTTAATCCCGTTCAGATTAACTTTTATCAAGAAATTGAAAAGGTAATTTCGACTCAGCATCTCACCTAGTAAAAAAAATCACGATTTTCAGCAACTAACTATTATTCTCAAAGGTATAATACAAATGTTGTGCATATTACATAATTATACCGTAATTTTGTGCTTTTTATTATGGTTCTTTAATAAATCTCGTTTTTAGGCAAAGAAAAATTCCTAATCATCGTCGGAAAACATCCTAATGTTTTTGAATTTTTCCACGAAATTTATCAAAGAACGTTTATTATTTATTTTATTAAAAAATATTTCAATGTATAGAACCCATAACAACGGAGCACTAAGAATGAGCGACGTAGGTCAGGAAGTAACTTTAAGTGGATGGCTACAAGCAAGTCGAGATTTTGGTGGAATGACTTTTATTGATTTAAGAGATAGATACGGTATCACTCAATTGGTGTTTAATATGGAAGTAGATGCTGATCTTTGTACAAAAGCTAGAAAATTGGGTCGTGAGTTTGTTTTGAAAATTTCGGGGATTGTTCATGAAAGAAGCAACAAAAACCCAAATCGCCTTACAGGTGATATTGAGATTATTGTCAATGACTTGGAAATTCTAAATGAATCTAAAACTCCACCTTTTACTATTGAAGACGAAACAGATGGCGGGGATGATATTCGTATGAAATATCGATATTTGGATATCCGTAGAAATCCTGTGAAAAACAATCTTGTTTTTCGTAGTAAATTGGGTATTGAAGTAAGAAAATATCTTTCTGACCAAGATTTCGTGGAAATAGAAACTCCATTCTTAATTAAATCTACTCCTGAAGGAGCAAGAGATTTTGTTGTTCCTAGTAGAATGAATAAAGGGCAGTTTTATGCACTTCCGCAATCTCCACAAACTTTCAAACAATTGTTGATGGTAGCGGGAATGGATAAATATTTCCAAATAGTGAAGTGTTTTAGAGATGAAGATTTGCGTGCGGATAGACAACCTGAGTTTACTCAAATAGATTGCGAAATGGCGTTTGTGACCCAAGAAGAAATCTTGAATACTTTTGAAGGATTGACTAGACATCTTTTTAAATCAACACTAGATATCGAATTGGGAGATTTTCCTAGAATGACTTATGATGATGCCATGGAGCAATACGGTTCGGACAAACCCGATCTTCGATTTGATATGAAATTTGTTTACTTGAATGATTTGGCTCAAAATAAAGGATTCTCTGTTTTTGATAGTGCAGAAGTGGTAGTAGGAATTAATGCAACAGGTCAAGCGGAGAATTATTCCAATAAAGACATCAAGAAATTGACAGAATGGATGCAACGTCCACAAATCGGTGCCAAAGGATTGGTTTACGTAAAATGGAATGCGGATGGATCAATAAAATCATCTGTAGGTAAATTTTATTCTGATGCAGATTTGCAAGCTTGGTTGGAAAAAGCAGGAGCGAAAAAAGGAGATATGATGTTGATTTTATCTGGAGAAACAGATAAGACAAGAAAACAACTGAATGAATTGAGATTGGAAATGGGACGAAGAATGGGATTTATGAAAAAAGGCGACTTCAAACCACTTTGGGTAGTTGATTTCCCGCTTTTGGAATGGGATGAAGAATCAAATCGTTTCCACGCAATGCATCACCCTTTTACTTCTCCTAAAAAAGAAGAAATCTCAAGAATGCTGAATGGAGATCATGAAACAATGAAGTCTTTAAAAGCTGATGCTTATGATATGGTCATCAATGGTGCGGAAATCGGTGGTGGTTCTATCAGAATCCATGATCGTGAATTGCAATCTAAAAACTTTGATTTACTTGGGTTTACTAAAGAAGAAGCGGAAGAACAATTTGGCTTCCTTATGGGTGCTTTCGAATATGGAGCACCACCACACGGTGGATTGGCGTTTGGGTTCGATAGACTGTCAGCTGTGATGAATGATGATTCTTCTATTCGAGATTATATAGCATTTCCAAAGAATAATCAAGGAAGAGATGTGATGATTGATGCTCCTGCTCCTGTTTCGGATGAACAACTTGCTGAATGGGGCATGGAGATGAGTGGGGATTTGGCAAAGTAAGACTACTATAAATATAAAAACTGAAAAGATGGAATGACGAAAGTTGTTCCATCTTTTTTTTATCAAAATCCAAGCATAAACAAAAAAAGACCATCCCTTTCGAGACAGCCTTTATTGTTTTTTCTTCAAAAATCTAAAAGATTAGATTCCCAGTTTTGCCTTCACTAAAGCTGTAACATCCATGTTTTCGTCAGCATAAAGCAACACCTGAGTTCCCGTATCAAAAATAGCATTATAGCCATTTTCTTTTGCAACTGCTTTTATCGCTGTATCCACTTTTGTAAGAATAGGATTTAATAAATCCGCTTCTTTTTTAGCTAATTTTTGTTGCATTTCTTGCTGATATGCTCCGATTTTAGCTTCTTCTGCTTGCAATTTCTTTGCTTCTTCTTCTTGCTGCTTTGGAGACATTCCGCCTGCAGCTACTTGCTCTTGTACTTTCTGGTATTTAGCTTGCAATGCTTGAACCATATTTTGTCCTTTGGTTTGCAATTGCTTTTGTAAT
>CAMZLN010000137.1 GCA_947311465.1 uncultured Saprospiraceae bacterium | reverse complement strand
TTGATACGAAATTCATTCTTAAGAACTGTGATTAAATAAATATAGATTCTTCGCTGTTTCTTTTGGTCTCATTTTTCACTTTAAATCAGTCATAGTATCAACAATATTCCTTCTTTAAAACAAAAACTGAAACAAAAATAATCTACCGAAGAAACCACATTTATTTAATCACAGTTCTTAAGAATGAATTTCGTATCAAAAAAAGATTTTAGTACTATAGATTTCAAGGCAGGGTCTACCCTATTGATAGATAAACCTATGAATTGGACTTCCTTTGATGTAGTCAACAAATTGCGAGGAGCAATCAGAGCCCATTTAGGTGTTAAAAAAATCAAAGTGGGTCACTCAGGAACACTAGATCCAATGGCTACTGGATTGTTGATTGTCTGTACAGGAAAGAATACTAAAAAATTACACGAATTTCAAGATTTAGGAAAAGTCTACACAGGAACAATCACTTTTGGTGGAACTACACCGACCTATGATAAAGAAAGTGAAGTCGATCAAGTATTTCCTTTTGAGCATATTAATGAAGATGTTTTAAATGCTTCGATTCCCAATTTTACAGGCAAAATAGCTCAAATTCCACCTATGTTTTCTGCTATTAAAATCAAAGGACAACCTTTGTATAAATTGGCTCGTCGTGGAGAAAAAATCGAATTGAAACCACGAAATATTGAAATTTATAGCTTGAAATTTACCAGAATTGAACTTCCTGAAGTTGATTTTGAAGTACATTGTAGCAAAGGAACTTATATTCGCTCTCTTGCCCACGATTTGGGTGCTCATTTTGAAAGTGGCGCTCATTTATCAAAACTAGTGCGAACAGAAATTGGGGAATTTAAACTTTCAAATAGTTGGGAGTTACAAGAATTGGTGGCTAGTGTAAATGAATTGGAACGTATTAATCCCATATAATGAAAAATAGATGGTATTTTAATAACACAAACTATTTCCACACAATTCCTTAATGAAACCAAAATCCATAAATATTGACATACTTTCCTTTCAAGAAAATTTAACAACCAAAGAAGAAGATGGGAAAAAATGGATATTTGACCCTATCCGAAAAAAGTACTTGGTTTTACTTCCTGAAGAATTGGTAAGGCAACTGCTTTTGCAATATCTCATAGAAGTTAAAAAATATCCTGCTGGTAGAATTAATATTGAAAAGCAACTTACCGTATTATCCTCAAAACGGCGATTCGATTTGGTAATTTATGATAAAAATGCAAAACCAAAAATATTAATAGAATGTAAAGCTCCAAATATTAAAATTACTCAAAAAACATTTGATCAAATTGCAAAATACAATCTAGCAATCCAAGCAGATTTTCTATTAGTTTCCAATGGAATCGAAACATTTTGCTGTGAAATGAATTATCAAAACCAATCCTTTACATTTATTGATAAAATTCCTGATTTTTTTCTCTAAAAAATAATCCAAAGTCATACAAAAGATATACCTTTAACTTCTAAAATTAATGATTGAAAATAGATAGTGTTTGAACGGAAACTCATCAAAATTAAAAATGTTTCTTTTTGTAAAAGCAAACAATTCTCAACTTCACAGTTTTTCATTAAAAAAGTTATAGCTCCCAACATATCAATAAATTTATGAGAAAATAATATATAGAAATATGCATCTAATTACAGGAGCAAATGGACAAATTGGGTCCGCTTTGTCAAAAGCACTTATTCAAAAATATGGTTCAGACAATGTCCTTTTATCGGATATTCGTCCAATACAAATGGATGCAAAATTTGTAATCCTTGATGTGTTGGATAAAAATGCCATGCAACAAGTGGTTGAAATCAATAAAGTAACTCACATTTATCATTTAGCTGCAATTTTATCTGCCAAAGGTGAAGCCAACCCTATTTGGGCGTGGGATATTAATATGAAAGGCTATCTCAATATCTTGGATGTTGCACACAATTATAAGGTTGAAAAGGTTTTTTATCCAAGTTCAATTGCTGCTTTTGGTTCAGATATTGATTTGAGCGTAGCACGACAAAATGATGTGAGAAATCCTGAAACAGTTTATGGTATAAGTAAAGTAGCAGGTGAGATTTGGGGAAAATACTATTTTGATAAATATGGACTTGATGTGCGATCAGTCCGATTCCCTGGAGTTATTGGTTGGGAATCAATGCCAGGTGGGGGCACTACGGATTACGCAGTTGAAATCTACCACGAAGCACTTAAACATAATTATTATGAATGCTTCTTAGATGAAAATGAAGCATTACCTATGATTTATATGGAAGATACCATTCGATCTATCATAGAATTAATGAATGCTCCCAAAGAAAAAATCACAATTCGAACCAGCTATAATTTGCAAGGAATCAGTTTTGCTCCGAAAGATATTGTAGCTGCAATTAAGCATAAATTGCCAAACTTTAAGGTGAAATATGTACCAGATTTTCGTCAAGAAATTGCTGCTGCATGGCCAAATGTACTTGATGATCGTCAAGCGAAACAAGATTGGGGTTGGAATCCTAAGTTTGATTTAGAAAAAATAACAAACGATATGTTTTTGCATTTGAAACCTATTTATGAAAAAGAACAATGCTAAATACATTATACTAAGGAAAATATAAATTCAACTAAAGATATTCAAAATTAAAAAGAATGTATAAAAATATTCAAAACGCCTTGGAAAAGGAAATCCAAGAAATAAAAGATGCTGGTTTATACAAAGATGAAAGAATCATCATTACGCCACAATCTGCTGAAATCAAAACTACATCTGGAGAAACGGTACTCAACTTTTGTGCAAACAATTATTTGGGTTTATCATCTCATCCTGAAGTATTGAAAGCAGCAAAAGATACGATTGATACCCATGGTTTTGGAATGTCGTCGGTGAGATTTATTTGCGGTACACAAGATATTCATAAAGAGCTCGAAACAAAAATTGCCAAATTTGTTGGAATGGAAGATGCCATATTGTATTGTGCAGCCTTTGATGCCAATGGAGGTCTATTTGAACCCTTGCTTGGAAAAGAAGATGCTATCATTTCAGATACTTTGAATCATGCATCCATTATTGATGGTATTCGACTTTGTAAAGCAGCAAGATATAGATATGCTACCAATGATATGGCTGATTTGGAAGAAAAACTAAAAGAAGCACAAGGAGCAAGACGCAGACTTATTGCAACTGATGGTGTATTCTCAATGGACGGTACCATCGCCCAAATAGATAAAATTTGTGACTTGGCTGACAAATATGACGCACTAGTTATGGTGGATGATTCACACGCTACTGGTTTTGTTGGAAAAACTGGACGAGGATCACATGAGCATGCAGGCGCATTTGGAAGAGTCGATATCATCACCAGTACTTTCGGCAAAGCGCTTGGTGGAGCATCTGGTGGATTCACTGCGGCTAAAAAAGAAATTGTAGATATATTAAGACAAAGATCAAGACCTTATCTCTTTTCAAATACATTAGCACCATCTGTTGTAGGCGCAACAATCAAAGTTTTAGATATCCTAGATTCATCCAGTAATCTAATCAATAAAGTTCAATCCAACTCTACTTATTTTAGAGAAAGAATGGTTGCCGCAGGATTTGACATTGTAGAAGGGACACACGCCATAGCTCCTGTGATGTTGTATGATGCTAAGTTGGCTCAAAAAATGGCATCCGAATTATTAAAAGAAGGTATCTATGTAATTGGATTTTTCTTTCCTGTAGTTCCAAAAGGAAAAGCACGGATAAGAGTTCAAATTTCAGCAGGTCATGAAATAGCACATTTAGACAAAGCCATCGCTGCATTTACTAAAGTTGGTAAATCTTTGGGGGTAATTTAAAAAAAGATATATTTGCATAATTAATTAAAAACAAAAATTAAGGAAATGATAATTGGTGTACCAAAAGAAATTAAAACTAACGAAAATCGTGTAGGAATTACTCCTGCTGGTGTTATGGAATTTGTAAAAAGAGGACATAAGGTTTATATTCAAATCTCGGCGGGGGAAGGAAGTGGATTTTCTGATGAAGATTACGTTGCTGCGGGAGCAACACTGTTAGCAACTATAGAAGACGTTTACGATATTGCGGAAATGATTCTAAAAGTAAAAGAACCGATTGCAAGTGAATATCCTTTGATTAAAAAAGACCAATTGTTATTCACTTATTTCCATTTTGCATCTTATAGACCTTTATTGGATGCAATGTTGGAGCGTGGTGCTGTCTGTCTTGCTTATGAAACGGTTGAATTGCCCAATAGAGCATTGCCTTTATTGATTCCAATGTCAGAAGTCGCAGGTAGAATGGCAACACAAGAAGGTGCCAAATACTTAGAAAAACCACAAAAAGGACGTGGGATACTTTTAGGAGGTGTACCTGGTGTACCACCCGCTAAAGTTATGATTTTGGGAGGTGGTATCGTTGGAACGCAAGCGGCAAAAATGGCAGCAGGAATGGGAGCAAACGTTACTATTTTAGATATAAACTTGGATAGATTAAGACATTTAGAAGATATTCTTCCTCCTAATGTAACTACCATGTATTCCAATGAATTTACAATTAGAAGATTGATAACAAATCATGATTTAATTGTTGGAGCAGTCTTAATTCCAGGTGCAAAAGCACCCAATTTAATTTCAAGAGATATGTTGAAATTGATGAGACCAGGAACAGTATTAGTGGACGTAGCTGTTGACCAAGGTGGTTGTATAGAAACTTGTAGACCAACTACGCATGATGATCCAACTTTCATAATTGATGATGTTGTTCATTATTGTGTGGCAAATATGCCTGGAGCAGTTCCATTTACTTCAACTATTGCCTTGACCAATGCGACTTTACCGTATGCTTTGCAGTTGGCGAACAAAGGTTGGAAACAGGCATGTGCGGAAAATGAACCTCTTAAAAAAGGATTGAATGTTGTAGAAGGAAAGATTGTTTACAAAGGAGTATCTGATGCTTTTGATTTGGAATTGCATGATGTGGATAGTTTTCTTGCTTAATTTATTATTAAGTGGAGAAGGTTAGGCGATTTTACCTTTGCAAAATCTAGGTGAGAAGTTGAGTTAGATTTTATTCATAAATTGAATTTACTTTATGAATAAAGTACGTGTCAGCTCAACTTCCTACCTGTTGTAGGTAAACTCAACTAGATGGTCGTTAAGACAATCGACTCAACTGCTCCCTAATTTGAAGTTGAGAAGGTTAGGCGATTTTGCCTTTGCAAAATCTAGGTTAGAAGGTGAATTTGATTTTAATTTATGAATAAGGTACGTGTGAGTATAGAAGCTCAACTTCCTACCTGTTGCAGGTAAACTCAACTAGATTGTCATTAAGACAATCGACTCAACTGCTCAACTTCTGACTCAACTGATCCCTAATTTAACCCTAAGTACTAATAATAGTATTAAAAATAACAAATAAAATCGAAAATAATGCAAAAAACACTATCAGCACAGTATTTCATAGAATTAGAAGATAAATATGGTGCACATAATTATCATCCCCTACCAGTTGTTCTTTCCAAGGGAGAAGGCGTAAATGTCTGGGATACAGAAGGGAAAAAATACTTTGATTTTCTTTCCGCTTATTCCGCAGTAAATCAAGGACATTGCCATCCAAGAATTGTGAATGCTATGAAATCACAGGCAGAGCAATTGACATTGACATCAAGAGCGTTTTATAATGACAAATTGGGTCCGTATGAAAAATTCATGACCGAATTGTTCGGCTACGATAAAGTATTACCTATTAATTCAGGAGTAGAAGCGGTAGAAACAGCTTTGAAACTTTGCAGAAAATGGGCATATACTGTAAAAGGAACTGCTGATAATCAAGCCACTATTATTTTTGCATCAGAAAATTTTCATGGAAGAACAATGGCGGTTATATCTGCTTCTACTGACCCTTCAAGTACTGGAGGCTTCGGTCCGTATATGCCAGGAATCACAATTGTACCCTATAATGATGCAGATGCATTGGAAACAGCATTGAAAGCTGGAAATGGAAATGTTGCAGGTTTTATTGTAGAACCTATCCAAGGAGAAGCAGGAGTCATGGTACCTGATGAAGGTTATTTGCAAAAAGCTTATGATTTGTGTCACCAACATAATGCTCTATTTATAGCGGATGAGGTACAAACAGGAATAGCCAGAACAGGTAAGATGTTGGCTTGCGATTATTTCGATTTTAAACCTGATATTTTAATTTTAGGAAAAGCCTTATCAGGAGGTGTTTTTCCAGTATCTGCTGTTCTAGCAGATGATGAAATCATGCTTTCTATAAAGCCAGGAGAACATGGATCTACGTTCGGAGGAAACCCAATAGCATGTGCAGTTGGAATGGAATCGCTTCAAGTTGTTTTAGATGAAAATCTTGCAGAACGAGCGTATAACTTGGGAATAATATTCAGATCAAGAATGGAATCTCTTATCGAAAAATCTAATTTGGTTACTAAAGTTCGTGGAAAGGGATTATTAAATGCTTTATTGATTAATGATACTCCTGAAAGTACAACCGCTTGGGATATTTGTATAAAATTGCGTGATAATGGTCTTTTGGCAAAACCAACTCATGGTAATATTATTCGATTTGCTCCACCTTTGGTAATTACGGAAGATGAGATTAAGGAATGTTGTGATATTATTGAAAAGACGATTTTAGAATTTAGATAAAGAAACTCGGATTTAAAGTGAAAAATGAGATCAAAAGAAACAGCGAAGAATCTATATTTATTTTTTAACAATTCCTTAATAGATATTTTGTTAAAAATTTTCTAATATTGTAAAATACCTGGCACCATCTTCATCTATAAAAATAACATTCGTATGAAATCCAAAATTACTTTAGTTCTATCTCTTTTGTTTACTATTATTTCAATGGGTCAAAATAACGATAATTTAAAAAATGAAATTTTACATTATGAAGACGAAAACATCGTACTTATAGAAAAAGGCAGAAAGTTATTAATTCAAAAATTTAAAGAGAAAGACTTCGAAAAGGTTCTTGAAATTAAAGACTATTTATTGGAGCAAACACCACCATCTTATGCTGCGTTCACCACTTTTGAGTTGATATACTTGATGTATTGGACCCAAGAATACAAATCATTAGGAGACTCCATTTTGAAATACAATTCCGTTTTATACTCCGACCAATTTGGATGTAAAAAAGAAATGACTATTCATAATGATTTTCTTTCTGAAACATTGGATGAATATTCCTATAAATACCAAGAAGACTTGGTGAATTCCCTACAAAATGCAGAGATTAGTCCGATAAAAAAAGATTTCTTGATTTTATATTTCAAAGCAGGTTTTGAAGAAGATTATACCGAAAATGCAAAGATAAACGCCCAAGCAGATCAATTTCTAACCCAATATCCAAACAGTAAATATGAAGATTTTGTAAGACAAAATATACGCTATAAATACAGCCATTCAGATTGGTCATTTGGATACGAAATCTTTGCAGGATATGGGATTCATAAAAAAGGTATCGCCGATAATTTCAGAAATAGTATCCCATTAGGATTTAATATTGATGCTGAATTTCATAAATTTATTATGAATGGAAGACTTACTTTGGGGCCGTCAAAAACATTGAAAAAAATAAAACAAAATGATATCATTTGGAATAAAGGTTCTACTGCCACCATTGTTCAACCAGAATTGTCAATGGGGTATCTTTACGAAAACAAATCTTTCAAAATCTATCCTTTTGCTGGATTTACATGGATAACGATTGATCCTTCTGAAGATGATACACTCGATTTTCCAGAATTAAAAGATCTTAAAATAAGTGCCCTTGGATACAATTTAGGACTCAATCTGGATATAAAATTTAATAAAAAGAAAAATATATTCGGGTCAGAATACTCATTCATTCGATTTAGATATAATTACAATTTAACTCAATTTGAAGCAAATCTCAGTAAATATTCTGGAACAATCCATAATATTACGATTGGTTTTGGAAAAAATACTCGAGTCACTAAGAGGGAATTGTAA
>CAMZLN010000136.1 GCA_947311465.1 uncultured Saprospiraceae bacterium | reverse complement strand
ATTTTCTTTCTAAAAAGCCATTTTTTAATAATCGGTTGTAAACTACGTAGTATCATCTAGATATTTTTGCACTAAACTACAAAAAAATCTATACATTTATGTAGTTTAATCTTTTTATTTCTTTTTTAAAAAGAAATAGCCTAATTAATTCATTCAATAACTCATTCATTGATATCATTGATCATAGCTAGGTACACGTTAGAATAGCATTCAATCATTCAATAACTCATTCATTCAATAATCTTAATTAGTCTTTCTTACAGATAAAAACAAAGGCAGGTGGGATATTCCAAGGCACAAATTTAATTTTGATATTATTAAAAATGTCCATGTATATTTTCTTTACTAAAAAAGAATAATGCAATTGTATAAACAATCCATCCTTTTTTAAATATTCTCGACATTTACCAATTATATCATAGCCTAATTCATTGGGTAGCGTTACGAAAGGTATTGCAGAAATCACATAATCTACATCTTTAGCGCCAATTGATTCAACATACTGACCTATATTTTCTGCAGAATCTGCTGCAATAGTTAATCTCGAATCGTTTATTTGACTTAATTTTTCGCAAAATCTCGGATTAATTTCAAAAGAAATCAATTTACAATCTTTATGCATACTCTTGAGTATGTGTTTTGTAATAACGCCATCTCCAGCACCTAATTCAATAATCAATCTGGCTTTTGAAAAATCAACAGGCTTTATCATTCCTTGACACAATGCCTTTGAGCTCCTGGTCACTGCACCAGTTGTCTTCATATCCTTAAAGCCCTCTTTTAAAAATTTTATTCTTGACATTATGTAATTTTATACGAAGATGATGTTTTTTTTTCTGAATTCAAATTCTATCAATAGACTATTTTGCAGCATTGATGAAATTTATCAAATCTGGATAGATCTTACTGTAATACTCTAAACTTTTGTTAGACAACCGAAGTCCCTTTACATAAGGCACCACAAATATTCCTTCCAACCCTTTTGACTCTAATTCTCTTTTTAATAAAGCTGCGGAAAAAAATGATCTATATAAACCAATATTATAGGTGTATTTCTTAGCCAACATAGGACGTTCAACTAAAATGTCATTATAATCATCTAGTATTTGTCCCTTATACATTTGATGTGTCGTTGCAATTTGAACCGTATAATATAAGCCTTCTGTTATTTTTTGATAGCTTGATGCTTTGTTATCTTTTTGATATGAACTGATTCCTACTTCTTCTTTTTCAATGATTATTGGTAAATTATTGACATTAGAAATTTCAAATTCAATTCTTTTATTCATTCTCTGCCCCATTTTATTGACTTGGCCATTAATTTGATTGGTGGCAAGCGGGAAAGCACTTCCTGTTCCTTTGACAATAATATTATTTTTACTAATTCCATTCTGAACTAGATATTCTGCAATTTTTTCTGATCTTTTAATTGAGAAATATAACGTAAATGGTTTTGGAGATCCTGTTTCATCCGAGTGCGCTGTTATCGTTAATATCAATTGTGGGTACTGTCTTAAAATTTTGACTAAATCAATCAACTTTTTTTGACTATTTCTATTTAAAACGTCAGATTCAGATTCATAAAACAATACAGGCAAAAGGTAAGACTCTTTTTCTTCATCCGAAAAAGAGTAGTCAGGTTCTGGAGCAATTTCTTCTCCATTGCTGGTTACAACCACAGCTTTCTTCTTATCTACCAATTTTGAAATTGGAACATTGGTCAGCATACTTTTTTCCTGCTCTCTTTGAAAGTTTGAATAGTAAGCTACAAATATATCTTTCATTCCCATACCCGTTTTACGATCAGAATCAAAAAAGGCAGACATACCATCTTTTGTCAGCCTAAAAGACAAATCATCTCCAGCCGAATTTATTGGCAAACCTAAATTCATAGGCTTTGACCAACCCACCGTGTTGAAAACTGATTTAAAAATATCAAATCCACCTAAACTAGTTCTTGAATTATTGGAACTAAAATATAAAGATTTCCCATCAGCAGATAGAAAGGGAGAAACTTCATCATAAGCAGAATTAATTTTCTTCCCTAAATTTAGTGGTTTCGTCCAACCACCATCTTGTCTAAAAGAAATAAATATATCAAATCCACCATAACCATCTAACTGATTGCTTGAAAAGAACATGATTGTATCCTGAAAAAAAGCAAGATTTTTGTCTCCACGTTCTGGATTAAATGGACTAAAAAATTTCGATGGATAAAGCGGTTTCTTTTCCGCTCTAAAGGTATCCACTAAGACATCTCCTGAGAATAAAGAAAATCCTTTAAAAAAGAATAATACTTTTCCCGTACTATTAAAATCCAAAATTACATCATGTCTTGGTGTATTGGTCAGACTGCTCAATCGTTTCACTCCTCCCCAGTCTCCATTGATCACTTGCGCAGAAAACATATCGGAAGAATAATCCCCCTTTTTATCCTCACGTCCTACCACATCACGTTTTCCACCTAGGTTTCCAGATCTAATTGATGAAAAATATATCTTATCCTGATAGTTTGGACTCATAATTGGGCGAAAATCATCATTATAAGAATTTATTTTCGGCCCCATATTTTCAACAATCACTGATGATGATACACGCTCATGTTTTAACCCGAAAGCACATCTCCGAATTTGATCTCTTACAATGGCTCTTTGTTGTTCATTATTCTTTGACTCTGACAAGTATTTTTTATAAAACTCAATAGCATGTTTAAAATCCAATTTTGAATGAAATATTTCTGCATAAAGCAAATAAGCATTCACCTTAGGCTTTTTATTGGATTCTAAATAGGCTACCAGATAATTCTCAGCTTCATGAAGCTGACTTGTCTCATAAAAGCATCTTGATATTTTAAGGTGAATATCTCCTTTAGCTTTCTTAGAATCTAAATAATTAGAAAATTTATAAAGCGCTTTTCTATATTGCTTATGCTCAAAATAAATATTACCATCTTTCAGCACTTTCCTGGCTGATTGTGAAAAACCAGACTGAAAAGAAAAAAAGAACACACACAAAAAAAGGATATATTTTACCATACTTAGGAATTGTGTAGAAATAAATGGACAGAGTTTAAGTTTTTTCTTTTATTCATAATTTGTAGTTTGAAATAGGAGTTTATCTAGATAAGTGACGTTTTTCAAACTACAAAGTAGGGGTAAAAGAAGTAGTTAAAAATGTACATTTATTTTTTCACAGCTCCTTAATTAGAAAGTTTGAGTTGTATCAAAATTTTCTAAATAATCTCCAACTTTCCTTACAAATGCGCCACCCAATGCACCATCAACTACTCGATGATCATAAGTCAATGACAAAAACATCATGTGCCTAATTGCAATAAAATCACCTTGTGGAGTTTCTACTACACCTGGTTTTTTACGAATTGCTCCTACAGCTAAAATTGCAACTTGCGGTTGATTAATTACAGCGGTTCCCATTACGTTTCCAAATGTTCCTACATTCGTTACAGTGAAAGTTCCACCTTGAATTTCATCAGGCTTCAATTTATTGGCACGAGCTCTAGTTGCTAAATCATTTACAGCATTTGTTAAACCTAACAAATTCAACTGATCTGCATTTTTTATAACAGGAACGATTAGATTTCCACTTGGCAATGAAGTCGCCATTCCTAAATTAATATTTTTCTTAACGATAATATTATATCCATTAACAGAAACATTAATCATTGGCATATCTGTGATTGCTTTCGCAACAGCCTCCATGAAAATTGGAGTATAAGTAATTTTTTGACCAAATTTCTTTTGAAAATCTACCTTTACACTATTTCTCCAGTTTACAATATCTGTTACATCAATCTCCACCATAGAAGTGATGTGCGCTGAAGTCTTTTTTGAATCAATCATGTGATCAGAAATCAATTTACGAATTCTGTCCATTTCAACGATATCTTCATTCTCACCCAATTTATATGGCTTAGGGGCAGACGCTTTATTTACAGTTGTAGATTGGGGTGCACTTTGAGCTGGAGCAGCTGTTCTATTTTGTACATATCCCAAAATATCTTTCTTGGTCACTCTCCCATCTTTTCCTGTTCCTGCAACAGCATCCAATTCAACTTGAGAAATATTTTCTTTTTTGGCTATGCTCTTCACTAATGGAGAATAAAACCTATTGCCAGTACTTTGCACTGGATTTGAAGATGTAACTGCTGCTGCCATTACGGGTTCTGCTTTTGCTACACCATTGGAAGAAGGAACTTCAACTTTAGCTGGAGCAATTTTTGTTTCTGTAGGTGCTTCTCCTTCAGTCGAAATGATTGCAAGTACCTTTCCAATCTCCACAACATCATTTTCCTGAAAAAGAATCTCTGAAATCACCCCACTTACGGGTGACGGAACTTCGGAATCAACTTTATCAGTAGCAATTTCTAGAATTGTTTCATCTTCTTCTACAGTATCTCCAACTTGTTTTACCCATTTCAAAATCGTTGCTTCAACGATACTTTCACCCATTTTCGGCATTACTAATTCTACTTGAGCCATTTCTTTATTTTTTATTCTATAATTAAGATGCAAAAATAAACTATTTAATCTGATTTATTGAATTATCATTCTAAATATTTTTAAGCAAAAACTGACGAATTAAGTTCTGTGCATAGATTCCTGCATATTGGATATTTTTTATCCTATCTTTCTGTAACTGAATTTTCATAGAAATGATGCGTTCTTTGTCACCTATTGCAAACCAAATTGTGCCAACGGGCTTTTCAGGGGTTCCTCCATCAGGTCCAGCGATACCCGAAACAGATATGGCAATATCGGTTTTTAGAGTATTCAAAACGCCTTTTACCATTTCAATTACTGTTGCTTCACTTACCGCCCCATTTTGGGTGATGATTGCTTTTGGTACTCCCAACATATTTTCTTTTTGAAAATTTGAATATGTTATTGCAGCCCCTTCAAAATATCTTGATGAGCCAGGAATAGATGTAATTAAGTGGGAAAGATATCCTCCTGTACAACTTTCAGCACATCCTATCGTCTTATTTTGTTTGATTAAGATTTTTCCAATTGCTTCTGATAAACTTTCATTTTCAAAACCATAAACAAAATCTCCAAGAAGAAGAACCAATTTATCTTTAGCCAATTCAATTTTTTTAGTGATTTCAATTTCATCGTCACCTTTTATTGTTAATCTCAATCTCACTTCTCCAATAGAAGGAAGATAGGCTAAAGAAATATCGTTTGGAAGATTATTTTCAAATTCAGTTAATTTTTCTGACAATTTTCCTTCTCCTATTCCTACCGTTTTTATAGTTCTATGAACAATAGGAGCATTTTTAAACTTTGCCATCAATTCTTCAAAACCAGAATTTTCCATGATATATTTCATTTCAAAAGGCACTCCTGGTAAAGAGATGAGCACTTTATTATCTTTTTCAAACCACATTCCCGGAGCAGTTCCCATTTTATTGATTAAAAATTTCGTTTTTGATGGAAAATAAAATTGCTCTTTTGTGATTTTTACATTTTTATGGGCCCAATTTTTAAAAATTTCATTGATTTTCAAATAGAGTTCTTCATTAAAAATCATTTTATCTTTGAAGAAATTTGCTAATACCTTTTTTGTGATATCATCTTTGGTAGGACCGAGCCCTCCAGTTACAATCACTAGATCTGCTTCTTTAAACGAATTTGTAACAGTTTCCATTATACTTTTTTCGCTATCAGAAATAGTAAATATTTTTTTAACAGCACCAATTGCCATCGCATTAAAGTTTTGCGCCAACCATGCAGAATTTGTATCTACGACTTGCCCAATCAATAATTCATCCCCAATTGTAATAATATGTATATCCATTTTCGTTAATTTAGGGGGTAAATGTAAAGGTCTTTCTTTGAAAATTAGAATCCCTCAATAATTTAATTAGTTTTGTATTATAATACTCCGTTAGGAATTAAGCTGTAAATTTAGGGAAGCCCATAATAAAACACTATTATTGATTTATTTTTTATCAATAATAGTGTTTTATTATGGGCTTCCCTAAATTTACAGCTCAATTCCTAACGGAGTATTATAATACAAAACTAATTAAATTATT
>CAMZLN010000135.1 GCA_947311465.1 uncultured Saprospiraceae bacterium | reverse complement strand
CCTTGGTAGGCATAGGATGGTATTATACAAACTCAAACAATATAGGGCTATCACCAAAAACTGTAGTAAACACAAAGGAAGAAATTCCTTCACACAACAACAAATTTGAAGATCAACAAAAATTATCAGAATCTTCAAATGAAACACTTAATGATTTAAACGAAAGAAAAACCGAGCCCAAAACCGTATTACAACCTTCAATGGCAACAAATCAAAAGAATGTAAATTCTAGAAATTCGAACTCATTGGAAAAACAACCTACTTTTAAAAACAAGCAGTACAATTTAATTGACAAACCTATTACAACAAATTACACCCCACTAAATACAAGGAAAAATAACCCTGTACTGCAACCCAAAACTAATTCAGAAGAATTGGTCATCGTGAAAAACATCTTGTTGGATGCAATTGCTGGAAGAATAAATCTTATAGATTTTTCAACCAACGATTTAGCTGCCAAATACCTTGATGAGTCACTTTTACAAAATGCTTCAAAAATTAGTGCACATCCCAACAAATTGCAATTCGCTTTGAGAACTGGTATTCTTGGTATCCCAAAAACTTTCAAGAATATAAGTTACTCAGGCGGTATTGTGATGAGTTACCCTATTTCAAATCGATGGATTATCAATTTAGAAAGTAATTTTGTCAATCAGTATAGTGAATTCACAGCTTTAAAAACTGCAAAAAGAATTATGTACACTTTTGGTAAAAATGAATATGAAGATACTTTGACACCTGATCGACTTCTTTCTGTTGAAATTCCTTTATATTTATCATTCCGATTTGGTAAACAACCTTATAAACATCAATTGAATTTTGGAGGAGCAGTTTCAAAATTATTGCAAGTGAATGGAAATGTAATTTCATACAATAAGACTGGAGATGAGGTCATTGATTCTGGAAAAATTTCAACCAACGCCTTCAATACTATAAATATAAATGGTATTTTGGGTTATGAATATCATATCAATAAGCGATTCAATATTGGTTTAAGAGCAAGATATAATTTTTCAGAAATCGGAGATTCTAAATACGATAATATCAATTTTTATAATAAAACAAAGGATATATCAAAATTGAATATTGAATTAAATACCAAGATTCGACTCTATTAAAACATAAATAACGATTCCAAAGCAGTATTCCCATGAAAAAAATATTCTTATTCAGTTTCGCTGTACTCACCATATTCGGTTGTAAAAAAGAAATTGATGTAAAACCATCAGAAGGCACACCAGAATTTCAACTCAGCTTTGTAGCAAGTAGAACATTAGAAGAATGGTCTGCTGGATATGACGATTTTTTCATGCATACAGATTGGCATGAAGACGATAAAAACGTCATTACTTTTGAAGGGAAAATGGCAGATAAAAACTGTGATGGAGATTGCAACAGTAGCATTCAATTTGAATTGAGAGATTTTCTACCCCAAACTTTTGAACAAGTAGATTTTGTCGATAAATTTTACACAGGTACGTATAAAATTGGACAAAGAGAATCCAGCCCTGCCGTTGATGATGCTTATCTAGTAACGTTGCAAGGACATAATAATTTTGAAGAAGACTTGACCTTATGGGAATTTGGTGATGGGCTTTATGCTGAAAACGATTCCACGGTACAACATATTTACCATGCAAAAAGTGATGATAAAGCAACCATTTTTTATAAAGGCGGCATCAACAATGATAATACTTTTAGTTCATCTACTATCCACTTTAAAGATGGATCTGTTTGTACTGGAGATTTCAAATTCACTCAAATTGAGAAAGACAAGATAAAAATTAGTATCGATGCAGAAATAAAAAGCAAAGTCGGAATTTGGCTACAAACCAAAAAAGATGGTACTCAAACAGATGGACTTACTTACGATAATAATACATGGACAATTTCTGTAGGAGAAAAAAGTTCGATATTTGCTATTGCAACCTTAGAAGATAACTGCTTATTCGAAAGACAAATTATTATTCGCTACAACAAAGCAACGGATAAGTTTACGATTCAAAACGATTGGATGGATATAGAAATGAAGAAAATAGATTTGGAGAGCGATCTTAATCTTTCCACTTTCGCTATCCAATATATTGATAAAGATGGACAATTGTATCGTTCAGATTTGGGTGTTCAGCAAGATAAACGTTTCTTTAAAATCACTTCAAAAGAGCCGTATCTTGAAAATGAAGCGGGTCAAAAAACTATTAAATTGGGCGTTGAATTTACAATCGATGTCTTTTTACCGAATGGGGAATTTATTACTTTGAGGGATGGCAAGGGGGTGATTGCGGTGGCGGAGCCTTAGGGGATGACTTTAGGATGTCAGGACTTCAGGATGTCAGGACTTCAGGACTTCAAGACTCACGACATCAAGGCTTCAGGACTTCAAGACTCAGGACTTCAAGACTCAGGACTTCAAGATGTCTGGACTTCAGGACTCAGGACTTCAGGATGTCAAGACTTGATGACGAGTTAAGATGTAATTATTATTTATAACTCTTGATTTTATGATTCTTGATACTCTAAAATATCTCCAGGTTGACAATCTAACGCTTTACAAATGGCATGGAGCGTTGAGAATCGAATTGCCTTTCCTTTCCCTTGTTTGAGTATTGATAGATTAACCGTAGAAATCCCAATCAAATTCGCTAATTCTTTTGATTTCATTTTTCGCTTAGCTAGCATAACATCTAAATTCACAACAATCGGCATAGTATAGAATTAAATTACAAATGATTCTTCAACATTATTTATGAATTCCGTAAAATTATCTTCATTTTTACCCCATGAATACAACTGAAAAGCAACTGATGTAAAATGAATCTTGGTTTTACCTCTTATTTCAACTAAATCCAAATATAAATTTTCACTAATTGATTTTGCAGTTAACGAAGTTCCAATTAAAATCCGAAAAGTTTCTTTATCAGAATCAAGGAGATGATAATTCCGCTTTTCATTCACAATCTCCAATACTTTATCAAACAAAAGATCTTTTTGTAAATCAAAAGTTTTTTCTTTCGAATATTTTGATGTAAAGATATTTAGCTTACTTGTATAAAAAGGTTTAAATGCTAAACGTTTTCTAAAGCTAAATTGAATAATTAGTAATCCAGCAAGAATCCAACTGATTTTATCCAAACCAGAAAATTCAAAATAATACACCATCATAGGAATTAGGCATATTAAAAAAAATAGGACTAGAATGTGCTTTAATACTCTCATTTCTGAAAACTTCATTAAATAATGTATCAAATATAAATAAACATTCTATAAAAACATAAATAATTATCGTTTATCATTAACAAATTTAAGTTTATCGATAACAACAATTCAATATCCTTAAAGTTTTTCATCTCTCAACTCATCCAATATTTCAGTTTCCTGTATAAATTTTGACCAATACTTAGATTGATCTTCACCATTCATATAATCAATACATTCTTGAAATTGATATTTTATTTGAGTTGGAATATGATTCTCTTCCAACCAAGAATAAAATGCTTCAAACTCCCTTGATATTTTGATTTTAGTTGCTTGTGGGAAAATTTGAATATTAAAATGATTGGGACGTTCTAGGATATTGATATAAAAATCCAAAGGAGAAATCATTTTCAATTCCAAGCACTTTTTATATAAATCCGGTAAATGATATAGGTTATACACAGAAATAGTTGGAGCAATCTTGAAGGTGATATTAGACAAGCCATTTATTTTTAAACGATTGCTTTTAAATGTTTCCCAAGACATATCTTTGCGAATATACTCCCCTAGTGCTCCATATCCATCGATACTTGCCAATATTTCTACACGTTCAAACTTTTTCCACAATTCTAAAACATCATAGTTTTTAAAAGTTAAAACTGAAAAATTGGTATTGTATCTCAACAACATTTTTGTAGCCTTATTTTGAATGAGATATTCTAATAACTGATAATGCTCCTCTGTAACCAAAGGCTCACCACCCGCAAAATATATTTCTTTCGAATTCAATAATGCCGCTCCTGTTTTATCGATAAATTCATTAAAATCATCAACATTTTTGATAATTGACTTGGAACTTACATTTCTACCTAGCTTTTTAGCATCATTAAACCATTTTGAACTTGCTCCATGCCAACATGTCCTGCATCTAAAATTGCATACATTTGAAAAACGAATATCAAAGTAAATTGGTGCTTTAGGCGGATTAAGTACATCAATATCACTAAATTTATTGAAAGTTTCCTGACGAATACTTGTTCCCCCTGTAGCTTCCAAATTGATACATTGAGCACAACGTTTATCAAATTCTCCAATAGAAAATTTCCTACGCAGCTTTTCTATTTCCACTCCATTCCAAATGTTGTCCAAAGATTGTTGGTTGATATTCCCCAAGGTAATATTGGCAACGCAGCATGCCTTCACATAGCCTTGATTGGAAACATGTAGATGAATCCATGGCATTAGGCAGTAGGGTTTGTTTTGAGCATTTTGCATTTTAATGGAAAAATATTCATTTAAAAAGAACGCTAAGATATCACATCAACTCAAAAAAGTAGTATTTTTCAGCAAAATTCAAAAACATCATGAAAATACACAAAAACAACCTAAAAACAACAAAGACCGCCAGATATTTTACCCTAGGAAATCTAGATGCTAATACAAAAACAGTTTGGTTTGTATTTCATGGATATGCCCAAACAGCAGACAAATTATTAGAATCACTTCAAAAATTACATCAACCCAATACTTTTATCATCGCTCCAGAGGGATTATCTCGATTTTATTGGAAAGATTTTACTTCAAATCCTGTTGCAAGTTGGATGACAAAATTGGATAGAGAAAGTGATATTGAAGACAATCAGGCGTATCTTAATAAATTGTACAAATCTTTTAATTTTAAAGAAAATAATATCCAAGTCAATTTTCTAGGATTTTCTCAAGGAACCGCTACCATGTCAAGGTGGATTGCGCAAGATGAAATCAAAACCAATCGAATAGTCTTTTATGCGGGTCAAGTGGCACATGATATTGATCTTTCGAAATCTAAGAATTTTAAAAATGCAGAACTGATATTTATTTATGGAAAACAAGATCGATTTATTTCAGAAGAAAAAGTGGTGATAATGAAAGAGAGATTCAATAAAAATGGGTTAAAATTAAACATTTACGATTTTGATGGCAAACATAAAATTTGTAATGAAGGACTTAAATTCTTAATGTAAGATAATTATCCCTCCATCAACTCTCTTTGTACTTTTTTAGAAAATCCTTTAACAACCAAATCATAAGAAATATCCAACCATTGGTATAGAATTTCATCAGGAATTGTTCCATCCATAACTACTCTACTCCAATGCCTTTTGCTAAAATATGATGGTTTCTGTTTGGCGGGGAATTCGGCACGTAGTTCATCTATAGTCTCAGGCACACATTTGATACTAAAACCTGCAAACGTGTTTATATCCGTAGCAGTAAACATTTTACCCAAAACTTTAAAGACCAAAACATCTGGTAATTTTGGGAATGGAATAGATTCTTCAACGCCTTTTTTTGCTAAACAATAATCTCTGTAAGATTCAATATCCATGAAAGCACTTTTTTCGGTTATAAAAAATCAACATCCACATCATACGGATATTTTATTAGGAACTTAATAGCACGGTCAATATCAAAGTTTTCAAAAACAATTGCGTAAAGCATATCAGTAATTGGATTATGCAATTTATAGTAAATACCCAATTGTTTCATCACCTTTAAGGTACGAATTCCTTCTACAGTCATTTGCGTTGTTTCCAAAATGTATTCCATACTTTTCCCTTCCCCAATCATTTTTCCAAAGGTATAATTTCTACTTTTGTCAGATGTGGCGGTAGTTACAAGATCTGCAATTCCAGATGTTCCTAAAAATGCTTTACTTTCAGCACCCGCTGCTTTCCCAATATGAATCATTTCCATTAATCCTCGAGAAATCAACATTCCTTGCATGTTTTTTCCCAATCCCACACCTGCCAAAATACCACTTCCAATAGCTACGACATTTTTAAGCGTTCCAGCCAATTCAGAACCAATGATATCATAAGAACCAAATACATGAAAACGATCACTATTTAAAACCAATTTTCCAATATCTATTACTTCTTGAAAACGACTTGCAATCAAGGTAGCCGCAGGTTGACCAGCATTAATTTCAGCGGATAAATTTGGTCCTGATAAACATCCAATACGCACAGCACAGGTTTCTTCCAAGATAACTTGACTCATGGTATGGACTTTCGTAATATCCATTCCAGAATCCATTTCACTTTCATCCATTTGGAAATCTAGTCCTTTTGCGCCTTGAATCAAAATATGATAGGGTTTAATATAAGGAGCAGCATCTTTCATTAATGATCGAAAATAAGCCGATGGCACCAATGGAAAAACCAGATAACATTTTTTAAAAACTTCTTCAAGATTAGTTGTAGCTTGTATGTTTTCATGTAATTTAATATCCAAATGCAAATGGTCGCTATTGATTGCATCAACGACTTCTTGCCTTCTAGTATAGACCAAAACCTTTGCGTTGCAAGAAAGTAAATTTGAAATCGCTAATCCAAATCTTCCTGCTCCCAAAACTCCTACTGGTTTATTATATTTTAATTTACTTGAACCCATGTACTGCAAATGTACAAATTATCCGAATACTTTTGGAAAGGCAAAATGAAATTTATTTCATTTCATCCAAACAGCGCAGCGTAGTTTGCCATTGATTGTTGAAAGTAATTTATGAAAACAATGACGAAATGAATTTCATCGGACTTTTGGAAAGGCAAAATGAAATTTATTTCATTTCAACCAAACAGCGCAGCGCAGTTTGCCATTGATTGTTGAAAGTAATGTATGAAAAAATTTGACGAAATGAATTTCATCAGACTTTGGAAAGGCAAAATGAAATTTATTTCATTTCATCCAAACAGCGCAGCCTAGTTTGCAATTAGCTGTTGAAGTAATTTATGAAAAACAATGACGAAATGAATTAAAAGGACATTTTGAAAAGCAAAATTAAAATTTTTTAATTTAAAACAAAAAGCCGAGCCGAGTTTTGCGTTGGTTGGTG
>CAMZLN010000134.1 GCA_947311465.1 uncultured Saprospiraceae bacterium | reverse complement strand
TAACTCTTTTTTTGAATTTTTATAATTTTCTTTAATTAGAATCAAAGGAAGTAGCCTATAAATTCCAAAATTATGATTTAAGAGTGGGTCTGTAGTTAAAAATTTTTCCTTAAACTCTTTTCTAATTTCCCCCATTGTGGTTTCAGGCGATGCATTATCAAACTTAAAAAGAAGAAATTCAACATATTTAAGATGCGCATTTATACTAAGAACTAAGAATATCATTCATTGATTTATGGTTTTTTTAATAAAAAGATTCCAAGCCAAATCATTTCAACTAACGTACCAAAAAGAAGTTCTATCAAATGGATGTCATAAATAAAAAAGGCTTCGAAATATAAATTTTGAAGCCTTTTATTTGTTCTAAAGAATCAAGACTTTTCTGTTTTGGATCAAATTATTTGAGTGCATGACAAATGTGGAAATATCAGATAGTGTGTTATCTATCCATTGCCCGTTGGGCTATGGATATACCGTGGCTCTGCCACTTTTCCGTTCAGTACTGCAATAAGTCCAATAAAATTTATTTCGTCCTTTTTTCAAATGAAATTTTCCGTTAAAAAAACTTAAATTCTTAACATTTATTTCTACACAATTCCTTATATTTACGAGAAATAATTCAAACGCCTAAAAAAAAACAAATGCAAAAGTACGTCAATCAACTGCTTCAAGATATCAAACAAATCACACTTCAACGAGAAAAAACACTCCAAAAGGAAAGTAAAAAAGAAGAAAGTAAAGAAGATTTCATGGACTATTTAAAAGAAGTAGATCAATATGTCTCCGAGATACCTAAGCACAACATGTATTATCATTTTAATATTGAAAAAATAGTATTTCCGCCAGCGGAGAAATTAACAGATTTACAAATGGCATCATTAATAGATGCATTAAAAGATATTTGGGCAGTCCATCGGTTTGCATGTGATTATCCAGCAGAAGTTCCAATTCGAATCATCTACCCGCTATTTCTAGAAACAATGGATGAACCCGTTTTTCTTCATACTTATGGAGTTTCGCATTTAGATTTTTGTAGTAGTTATCCACCTGATTGTCCATATAAGGAATATTGTACCTGTCAAGAGATTTGGGATGAGTTGGAAGATGATGATCCAATGGAAGTTAAAGGAACGGATAAAGATGAATTGCCGTTTTAAAATTATAATAAACAACATTATTTCATTATACTTGCACTTCATGTTTTATTACAAAAAATATAATCTATATGTCTTTAAATAAATCCTTATATAAAGGAATCTCATTTTTAATAATTTTATTATTTTTTCAAAGTTCTGTTATAGGTCAAATAAGAATTGCGGTCTATGGCATGCAGATTAACAAATCAAAGAAAAAATCACTAATTGCAGTAAAAGGAGCAAAAGAAACAGATAGGAATAAAATGGAAATTGTTCCTAAGAAGATAATCAATTTTTTTTCAAATAATTCTGACTTTATCGTGATAGACAGAAAAAACAAGGCTCTAATTGAAAATGAATTAGAATTGCAAAAATCTGAATCATTTATGGATGGTTATATCGTAGATCAAGGAAAGACAGAAGGTGCAGATATGATTTGCACAACGATATTTGATGAATCATCAAAAAATCTAATGATAAACATTTATGATGTAACATCAGGACAAGTATATTGCTCTCGTGAGAAAAAAATGAAATCCAATTTTATTTTCGGGCTTACTGAAATAGACAAAGTAATTACATCCATGTTACATGACATTTCTTCTTCTTGCTTTGACAAAGGTTTTCCAGTTGTAAGAATAACAAAGGAAAAGAAGGGAAAGGCGAAAGAAATTTTAGTACTAGCAGGCTATGCCCAAAGGTTAAAAATAAATTATAAGATGGAAATTCTTAAAATTGTGGAAGAAGACATAGGCGGTGTAAAGAGAAAAAGGAAAATGAAAATAGGTACTGCCTATGTAATCCGAATTGAAGATGATAATTTTTCAATTTTAGAACTATCCGCAGGTAAGAAAGAAATATTCAACGCACTTGCTAATGGAGAAAAATTAAAATGTAAATTAATTAGTGAAAATTAAAATAAAAAAAATGAAGAATATTTTTACATTATTATTGCTCATTAGTTTAACTATATCAAACATAATCGCTCAAGATATAGGATTTGCTATTAATCTTCAACATGATGGTGTTGAAGAAGAAATTTTCTTTAAAGCGCTATGTGACAAAATAGAAAAAATTGGTAATCCAAATTTTGTCTTATATGACTGGTCAGATTCTAAATTAAAATTGATTGAATTAGAAAAATTTAAGGAGAAACCCGTTGAATTATCAATTTTCACAATACCAGTAATAAAATTTGATGATCCAAAATCTCCCGCTGTAATAACTACTGTGGATACAAATGGGATAATAAACAGTGCATCATTTAGACTTAATTATGATGTAAGTTACATTTTAAAAGTAGTGAATGTAAAGACTGGAGTTGTAGAAGACATTGAAGTCGTTACACTTTTTAAAGATAAAAAATCAAATTTTGGACCTAAATATTCACTAGAGATCAACCATAAAAAATACTTCGGTAAAAAACGTAAGTCAAGCATAAGTTCCAAACAATTTCAAGCAATTAAAAAAAGATTGTATAAAGACTATAGAGCGTCAATTGACGAAAGATTTACAGATAACAGGAATCAATTTATTGGAGAATTAAGAAATGTCGTGTACACACTTAATCAAGCGGTCGATATGAATGTGTATAAAGTGAATATTCCTGATAAAAATACTGATAAGATTAAGAAAGTCACTATTGATGGTGGATCGGCCAATAGAATATTTGAAGGTGAGCTACTGTATATTCATGCCATTGTTTCTATAGGTGACAAAAAGTTTTCTGAGGTAGTCAGTTTTGTAGCAGCAGATAAAGTATCTCCAAATAAAACTATATGCAAAAAAACTTTTTTTCAAAAAAAGAAAAAGTTCACCAAGATTATGAAAATGTATGATCAACTTTATTCAGTAAGAAATGAAAGTGCTGCAAAAAAAATATTACCTATGAATCCAGATGATATTGTAAACTTATCAATGGACTTAAAAAAAGACAATGAAAGATGGTTCTTTGAAAATTATATTACAAAACAGCCAATGATTAATGTGATTGAACGAAAGTTAGATCCAGAATTAAACCAACTCAGATATATATATAAAGACGAGCGATTCATTGATTATAAACTAGGAGCTATACAAGATCAACGATTAGGAGCGCAATATCTTTTGACATACGAGGATAAAAATGTAAATATCACAAATATTGCCACGGGAAAAATGGTGTCCGTTGATAGCAAACAAGGAGCAATGAATTGGTATTTACCAGGTTATAGTGTCATACAGTCATTAAACATGGCACTCTTAAAAGTAAGTGGAAAATCAATTGAAATTCTGAAAGTTTTAAAAGAAAAGAAAAATAAAGTAAAAATTATTCAAGTATATAATCCTCTTGGATTTAAGCAAGGTGATGCCTTAGATATTTCTATCATAAAATCAGAAGAAGTAAATGGAAAAACCTATGAGAGAAAAGAATTCATTGCCAAAGGGTATGTCCGGTCAGATTCAACATTACCGAGTGTTGGAGAATTGAGAATTACAAAAAAAGGGCAAAAAGCGCTCTATACAGCAATTAAAAATCAAGATAAACTTGCTTTTATTTATTCAATTAAACGAAAATAATTAATGATGAAAAAGAATATAAATTATTTTTTTATTTGTGTTATGCTACTAATATTTTCTAGCTGCACACCCAAAATGAACATTGCATTTCAAAGAACAGGGATGGTTAAGTGTCTTAAGCATGATAGAATGACAATCACTTTATCAAGCGAAGGTCAAGCAGAAACGACAGGAAAAGCGATTAACTTTGCGGAGCGAAATGCGATTGAGAATCTTCTATTTAAAGGTATTCCCAACAGTAATCAAGAAAAGCCATTAATTGAAAACGAATCAAAATCATTAAACGACCATAGTGCCTTTTTCGAAGATTTTATCAGTAATCGGGGTTTTCAAAAATATATAACGTCTTCTTTAGTAGCAGATGATTATCAAAATGGTAAATATCATTTAATAACCCAAAATATTACAATTGATTTAACTAACCTCAGGAGTTTTTTAGTTTCAAACGGAATTTTACAAAAATTTGGGCTTTTTTAAAAAAAACTCATTTATTTCTGATCGATAAAATATTCAACTTATTCTAACAACAACAAATATGTACAAAGCAATACATTATAAATTTCCAATTTTAGTTTTATTCTTTTTCATTTTACTGCATTTTGTTAGTGCACAAAATGATAAGCCAGCGACTATTCAACCAACGATAATGGCCATTCCATTCACTCCTGAGGGGCGAAGTTTACGGCAAAATTTCGAAAGCAATGAATTACTTCGGATTGCAATAACCAAAGTAAAAGAGGCCTTTGATGATCGAGGAGTCAACACAATAGATTTCAGAGCAAAATTAAAGCAATTGAATAATACAAATGCAATGACCGAAAACCAACAAACAAGTATAAAAGATGAAGTCATATCATTATCAGGTGCAGATATATATGTGGAGGTAGAAGCCAATAAAAAGATTTCTCAAACAGGAAACAGCGTTACTGTAATCATGACAGCCTATGATGCATCTTCAGGGGAATCCCTTGCCAATAAAGTTGCGAGTTCCCCAAAATTCAAAACAAACAATTTTGATAAATTAGCCCAAAAAGCTGTTGAAGCAGAGATTGATAATCTATTAAACACAATTCAAACCAAATTTACTGATATTGTTGAAAATGGAAAAACAGTTACATTTACCATAGGCTTGGAAGAAAATATCGATTATGATTTTGATGCAGAAGTTGATACAAGTGGAGATTTACTATCAGATTTATTAGAAGATTGGATGCAAGATAATTCATTTAAAAATTATTATCATTTACAAGGGGTCACAGATACTAAAATGATATTTGATATTGTAAAAGTACCTTTAAAAGATGAAAGAGGTAGAAATTATCGGGTTTCTAAATTTGCTTCAAAGTTTAAAAAATATTTAAAATCATTGGGCTTAGAATCTTCCAGAACAATAAAAGGCAGTACTATTATTTTTACTTTAAAATAATCCAACGGATATTCTTTAATGTTTAAATTTAGTCTTTCTATGAAAAAACCCATAAAAAACAAAATTCAAAGGATATATTTAATAAAACGTATTATGAAAAAAATCATCGTATTATCACTAGTTTTTATATTTAGTCAAACTAGCTTTGCTCAATTTAGCAGTTCAAACTATACCATCAGGCTTACTAGAGCAAAATTTAAGCAAAATTACGCTGCTTCTCAAAAATTCAATACAGATTTAAATGAAAATTTGTCTAATTCATTTAATATTGGCCATCATTCTAATATCATCATAAAACCAGTGATAAATACAGGAAAAGCTCATTTAATTGAGGGAATGGATATAAAAGCTACAGGAAACCCACAACTAGAGTTTATTATTCAGGAAAAATATTCAAACAAAGATGATATTTTTATTTACAAAAAACAGATAACAACAAAGAATATTTCGTCAATGGGAGATCAATTAGTTGCTTTATTTATAAATGACGCAAAAGCTCACGATGATTTGACTCAATTTATCAATAATTTTATTAACCTATCTTTTAATGAAGGATGTATCAAGCAGTTTGAAAAGATTGATAATCTTGTGCAAGAACAAAAATATGAAGATGCAATCAGACTAGTATCTAATCTAATACCCAGTCCTTGCAAATCCAAAGCAAAATCCATTCAAAGTGAATTAATAAAAAAATATTCAGAAACTATTTGTAAATCAAAAATTCAACAGGCATCAATAATGGTCAATTCTGGAGTATCATTTCAAATGAAAAGAGCAATTCCTTTATTATTATCTATATCTCCAACTGCCCCATGTGCTAAGGAAGCGATTGAATTAGCAAATAAGATTGGAAGTAAAATGGACAATACACAGCAAATTTCAGCCGATATTAAACGATATCAATCTTCTACAAATGCGGAATGGCAGAAATTATTTTTAATGAATTTAATTCAGAATTAATACTTTTCAAAGCATAAACATGATATTCCATTTATTCTGTTTTGGGGTAATAAAAAAAGGAACACAATTTTCATCGTGTTCCTTTTAGTACCGATGGGGGGAACCTTTCATTAAAAAAATGAAAGGCAGGGCGAACCCCCACATCCTTGCGAATACTGG
>CAMZLN010000133.1 GCA_947311465.1 uncultured Saprospiraceae bacterium | reverse complement strand
CCTAGGATAGCGTATTGTCTTTTCTTAGCGTTTTAGTGTCTTTTCGAGAAAACCTCTATCAGCTTTGTAATTTCTTAGTGTCTTAGCGTCTTTGCTAGAAACTCTCCTTAGTTGTACATCTTTGCGTCTTAGCGTCTTTGCGAGAAAACCTTCTTCGTCTTTTCAATATCGTATTGTTTTTTCTTTGCGCCTTAGCGTCTTAGCGAGAAAACATCCATGTTAGTAAACCCCTTTTTTGAAACCAATTCCCTGCTAAAATAAACCAAAATACTTCAAGAAAATACCGTAAATCTGCAGTATATTTTTAAAAAACACATGAAACATATCTTTTCCCTTTTATTTTTAATACTACTTACCTTTACTTCAATTAAAGGGCAATCCGTCGTTGATACCATAATCTTCAAAGGATTAAAAAAGAATAAATTATCCTATGTTCAAAAGTTTTTAAAAACAAAAAAAGGAAGCCCCTTAGATACCAATCAGATTATCAAAGAAATGTATTTTTATAGAAATCTGCCTTCTTTTGCTCACGCATGGTGTCAGTTTGATGAAAAAGATGGAAAAGCAACCGTGACCTATGGATTTGATGAAGCCTTTACCCTAATTCCAGATATTAATTTTTGGATTTCAAATCAACAGTTATTTTATCGGCTAGGGGCGAAGGAATTTAATCTTTTCGGTCAAGGAGTAATTTTAGAAATGGCATATCAAAATTCAAGTCGTAGTAGTTTTTTATCTGGAATTAGAATACCGTATTTGTGGAAAAAATGGGGCGTTGCAGGGAGTTTTGTCACTTGGAATTCAGAAGAACCTGTTTATTGGAAAAACAATCAATTGCAATATCTTTATCAAAATAATACGGCAGAAATTGATGTCTTTTATGACTACGATTTTTATAATCACTTTGAAATCGGTACGAATTTCTTCACAGAAAAATATACCTATTTGGAAGATGAGATTATCGAAATACCAACCAATTTAGATACTAAAAAATACAGTTTAAAATTTGGATATCGTTATTCAAAATTAAAAACGCACTTCTTCAATATTGCTGGTTGGACCAATGATTTTCAATTTCAATATGTGAATTTAACCAATGGAGCAGAACCGTTTTTTATTTATAGAAATGATTTGATGTATTATAAACGTCTTAAAAAGAAAGGAAATCTGGCTTTCCGTTTCCGAACAGGCATTTCTACCAATAATAATTCTCCTTTCGCTCCTTTTGTCATTGACAATCACATGGGTGTGCGTGGGGTAGGGAATAGAGTAAATCGTGGGACCGCTATCTTAACTATGAATATGGAATACCGACACAATTTCTTTGAAAATGACTGGGGAGCCATCCAAGGAGTTATTTTTACAGATTTTAGTACTTGCCGTATTCCTGGTGAATCCTTTCATACTTTGCTAGAAAAGAAACAGTTTTTTCTTCATTCTGGTTTGGGAACTCGATTGATTTTAAAAAAAATATACAATGCTGTTTTACGAATTGATTATGGATTTGGCGTAGCTTTTAAGGATAATCATGGATTTGTTATTGGATTGGGGCAGTATTTTTAGTGCTTTTTTGATTTGACAAAAGATTCTAATTTTTTTTTACAAGAAAGTCCTTTTTCGTATATTTGGAAAAATTATACTATGGAGTTTTCAAAAAACTTAGACAGCGATATAAATATTCTTCAAGCCAATAAACAAAAATGGGTGCATTTATCCATTGATGATAAAGTTGATTTATTGAACCAAATTCGTAAAAACTTAGGTGTTTTTGCCAAGGAATGGGTGGATTTGTCTGCTAAAAATAAGCAAATTGAGCCTACATCTCCGCTTGTGGGTGAAGAATGGGCGAGTGGTCCGTGGGCAACTGTGGTTGGAGTTAATGCTTATATGGAAACGCTGATTGCCATTCAGAATGGAAATGTTAAAAAATTAATTAAAAAAATAGAAAAACGTAAAAATGGGCAATTGAAACTTAAAGTTTTTCCAGCTAATTTTTATGATACTTTATTACTCAATGGAATTCATGGGGAAGTCTGGATGCAAAATGCTGTATCTGAATCAAATCTCCTTGAAAATATGGGGGCTTTTTATCAACAAAAATCTCCAAAGGGAAAAGTTAGTTTGATTTTGGGGGCAGGAAATATCAATAGTATTCCGCCTTTAGATGTGCTTTATAATTTATTGGTGAAAGGGGAAGTCGTCCTATTGAAAATGAATCCAATTAATGATTATTTGACTCCTGTTTTTAATGAAATTTTTAAACCATTGATTGAAAGTGGATTTTTGAAAATTACAACGGGTGGGGCAGATGTTGGGCAATATTTAACCGCTCATCCTGACATTGAATGCATTCATATCACAGGTAGCGAACGTACACATGATTTGATCGTTTTTGGAAGTGGGGAAGAAGGAAAAATTCGTAAAAAGGATAATAATCCTATTCTGGATTCAAATAAACCTATTACAAGTGAATTGGGTGGAATCAGTCCCATGATTGTAGTGCCAGGTCCTTGGACAAAAGCGGATATTCGTTTTCAAGCTCAAAATATTGCTACTGCAAAATTACATAATAGTGGACATAATTGCGTGGCTTCTCAGGTGTTAATTTTACCAAAATCTTGGGATAAATCGAAGGATTTATTGGATGCAGTTGTCAATGTCATGAAAAATGCACCTACTCGACCAGCATATTATCCAGGGACTACTGCACGTCATAAAGAATTGATGGAAATGTATCCGAAAGCAGAAAGTTTAACTAAAGAAATGCCAAGAACCATCATTTCTGGCCTGTCATCTACTGCGAATGAATATGCATTCAAAACTGAATTTTTCGGTCCCATGTATGCACAAACGGAGATTGAAGGAGATACGCCATTGGCTTTTTTGAAGAATGCTGTCCGATTTTCAAATGAAAAATTACATGGTACATTAGGTGCAACTATCTTAATTCATCCCAAAACAATGAAAGAAATGGGAGATGCTTTTGAAGATTGTTTGGCAGATATGAAATATGGGGCTATTGGAGTCAATGTATGGAATGGCGTTGTTTTTTTACTCGCTCAATGTACATGGGGAGCTTATCCTGGACATACTTATGATGATATTCAAAGTGGAATTGGGATTGTACACAATAGTTTGATGCTTGAAAATATTGAAAAATCTATTCTTTATGGTCCTTTTAGAACATTGCCCCGTGCCTTGAATCTTTCACCGCCTTCTCCGCCTTGGTTTGTCACCAATAAAACAGCGGATAAAACATTGGAGCGATTGACTAAATTTGCGATTGATAAAAATCCTTTGCGAATTCCTGGTATTTTTGTTTCTGCTTTGAGGGGGTAAATTTATTTTTAGTGGCGAATGCGTCTCAGCCAAGTCTGATGAAATTTATTTCGTCAAAGATATCAGCACAGTGTGTGTCGTTAAAAATATGAAAAAAATACATTTTATGAATGAATTTGAGTTTATAATTTATGTCAATAATCAAGAAAGAAGTAAAGATTTTTACGAAAGACTTTTGAGAATTAAACCATCTCTGAATGTTCCTGGAATGACTGAATTTAATCTCTCGGAAAATGTAAAATTAGGATTAATGCCTGAAAATGGAATTGCTAAAATCATTTCAAATAAGTTGCCTCACCCCAATAAGGGAAATGGAATACCAAGATGTGAATTTTATTTCAAAGTGGAAAACCCAAATGAATATATCAAAAGGGGAATAGAATTAGGTGGTAAAGAAATTAGTAAATTACAAAGTAGAGATTGGGGAGACAAAGTTGGATATATTTCGGATCTAGATGGACATATTTTAGCATTTTCACAAAAAAAACAAAGAATTAAAACATGAAGTGCCTCTAAATTATAGACATTTCATATACAAACGGTGTTTGATATTCGTGCATTCGTGGCAATTATTTTTATTTGAAAATTTGATCAGATTATTATCCGAATTTCGATTGTGTTCTAATTTGGTTTTAACCCTATTTTATTCTTGATTTTTAATTTGTTTTCATACCAAAAGATAGATTTGTCAAAGAATATTTTTTTCCCTAAATTCGCAGCCAAATACAAACAAATATACAATGGAAAATATAATTCTAGATAGGATTGCCTTCAATCTAAATCTACCGAAAAAAAGTGTAAAAAATACAGTTGAGTTATTTGAAACGGGTGCTACGATTCCCTTTATTTCTCGATATCGAAAAGAACAAACAGGTTCTTTGGATGAAGTTCAAATTGGAGATATTCATTCAGAAATGACAAAGTTTAAAGATCTTCAAAAACGTAAAGAAACGATTCTGAAAGCGATTGAAGAACAAGGCAAGTTGACCGATGACTTGAAACGACGAATTGAGGATACATGGGAATCTATCATACTGGAAGATATTTATTTGCCCTACAAACAAAAACGTAAAACCAGAGCGACAGTCGCAAAGGAAAAAGGACTAGAGCCTTTGGCGAAAGAGATTTATCATCAACAATTGGACAATGTAGATGGAATGGCTTCCAATTTTTTATCCGATGATGTAGAAACAGTTGATGACGCATTACAAGGGGCAAGAGATATCATTGCTGAATGGCTCAATGAAGACGAAACCGTGCGTGGAATGGTGAGAATTGCTTTTGAAAAAGGAGCAACTATAAAATCAAAAGTAGCTCGTGGTAAGCAAGAAGCGGGTGAAAAGTTTAAAGATTATTTTGAATTTGAAGAGCCGTTGCGAAGGTGTCCTTCCCATAGATTATTGGCTATTCGTAGGGGAGAAGATGAGGGCTTCTTGAGAGTAAGCGTTGCACCTGATGAAGAAGATACCTTGTATCGTTTGAATCGTAAAGTGGTTAAAAATAGAACAGAAGCAGCCGATCAAGTCAAATTGGCTTTGGAAGATGCCTATAAAAGACTTTTGCAACCTAGTATTGAAACGGAATTTAGAAACCTTTCCAAAGAAAAGGCAGATGATGAAGCTATTTCTGTTTTTGCTGAGAATCTTCGTCAATTACTGCTATCTCCTCCATTGGGACAAAAACGAATTATGGGTATTGATCCAGGATTTCGTTCAGGATGCAAGGTGGTGTGCTTGGCTGAAAATGGAGATTTGTTGAAAAATACAAATATCTATCCTCATCCTCCACAGAATAAGAAATTTGAAACAGAGCAAGAACTAAAAATGCTTGTCGATCAATATGATATCAATGCAATAGCGGTAGGAAATGGAACGGCTGGACGAGAAACTATTTCATTATGTAAATCCATAGATTTTGGTAAAAAAGTAGAAATATTTTCAGTCAATGAAAATGGGGCATCTATTTATTCTGCTTCTAAAATTGCTCGTGAAGAATTTCCTGATCATGATGTAACCGTACGTGGATCTGTGTCCATAGCACGACGCTTGATGGATCCCTTGGCAGAATTGGTTAAAATTGATGCAAAATCTATTGGTGTGGGACAATATCAACATGATGTAAACCAAGTTAAATTACGTGATCGATTGGATAGGGTAGTGGAAAGTTGTGTAAATTCCGTGGGCATCAATCTGAATACGGCATCCAAACATTTATTAAATTATGTTTCTGGCTTAGGACCAACTATTGCCCAAAACATTGTGGATTATCGTACAGAGCATGGGGCATTTACTTCACGGAAGCAATTGCAAAAAGTACCCCGATTGGGTGGAAAGGCTTACGAACAAAGTGCTGGATTTCTTCGAATAACGGATGCTAAAAACCCATTGGATAATACGGCGGTTCATCCCGAATCGTACTATATTGTCGAGTCCATGGCGAAGGATTTGGGTTGTACTATTCAAGATTTGATCGATAAAGAAGCATTGAGAAAACAGATAGATTTACGAAGTTATGTTTCCAATGAATTTGGACTTCCTACACTTCAAGATATTGTCAAGGAATTGGCAAAACCAGGACTAGATCCTCGTGGAGAAGCCAAATCTTTTGAATTTGCGGATATCCATTCGATTGAAGATGTCAATGTGGGCATGATAATTCCTGGTATCGTTACAAATATTACTAATTTTGGTGCTTTTGTGGATATTGGAGTCAAGCAAGATGGATTGGTACATATTTCTCAAATTGCTAATAAATTTGTAAAAAATCCAGCTGATGTGGTGAGTTTGAATCAAAAGGTACAAGTGAAGGTGATTGATTTGGATGTGGGAAGGAAACGGATTAATTTATCTATGAAGTTTTAGTGGGGATTGGGAATTGAGAATTAGGAATTGGGAATTAGGAATTCACAGGATTTGAGAATTTACAGAATTTAGATTATGATAAAGAAGTGGATTTTTATACGGAACAAGTCGCTTATGCAATTCTGAAAATTGGGTAACCTGCCAGTAGTCAGGCAGGTT
>CAMZLN010000132.1 GCA_947311465.1 uncultured Saprospiraceae bacterium | reverse complement strand
GTTGAGAAAAATGAAAATATTACAAAAAGAAACATTTCTAATTTTGATGAGTTTCCGTCCAGACAGTAAATATACTCAAAAGAATTAAATTTTTAAAACAAGACAATTTTCACACTATAATTAGTCGCATTTGGAATATATTTGAAAATAATTCTTAAAAAAAGTGTATTTTTAAAATTTTATTCTTATATTGTGAGATTCCTTTCGAACAAATACTAGATTCCAACCTAAAGCACATTGCAAAATGCTGCTAATTTTTTTTTACCCATTATAAAAACCTATTCGTATGACAAACAAAAGACAATTTTTAGGATATTCATTAAAAGAAGAAAGTGTAGAAGTATTAAATCAGAATATTTTGAAAAACACTTTCGTTATAGATGTCAAATTTCCCTTTTCAGGATATCAAGGTCAAGGAGGCATATATGATCCTACACACCCAAGATCAATTTTGTTCATGACAAAAGAAAAATATTCTTTCGAATCAGTCCTTCGTACCAAAGACAAACTCAATCAAATTTTTGATTTCAACTTAGTAGCAGGTCCATGTGAAGTAACGATATGGAATAAGAAAATTCCAGGTATTCGAGTCAAAGGAATATCATCGTATGCGGATATTATGCACGTACAGCATGCATTTAGAGATGAAGGATACAAGATGAGAAAAGCCAATAAACTTAAAAATGAAACCATCGTTTTAAAAGTCAAGAAGTTTTTCAATGTTGAATATATCAATGATGGAATTTGTAAAGATTTAGATGATCCAATTATGAGTTATATTGAAGTTCCAGATAAAATGAACTGGGAATTATTCAGAAGAAAAACGGCCATTATAAAAAATAACGTTTCCGACCACAACTACGATATTGTGGAAGGCGTCTTTTATAAAGATGGAAAAGTACAAGATATGTTGCGAATAATCAAACCCAATATTTCGTTAGATTTATTAGAGCAAATTCGGAATCAATATACAGGGAAAGTAAGACTAGCTTACTAGACAAAGCTCTTGTCATTACATTTTCAAATATCTCAATAATGCTTCTATAAAATAATAGTCAGCATAAATAATTTCTGTGTCAATTTCATTTTGATGCGGAAAACTGCCTGTTGCATTTAAATTCTATCGAGTCACACCATCCGTTTTCAAAATCCAATTATCTGTACGAAAAGGTAAAGCAGGAAAACCCAAAGAATTATACAAAGATGCAGGTTGTGGATTTTCAGCCCAAGCATAGCGCACTGCTACGGGCAAGCCCACATCATTTGACCAAACCCGTACAATATTTGGTGCTCGAAATTCGGCTTTTGCCCAATGAAAAACATGGTCTTCACCTGCCACTGTAAAACCTGTGATATACCCATATTTATCTTTCGTAGCCAATCCCTCATACACATCTTCAAAAGTAATATCGATATAAGCATGATATTTTTCCATTTTTAAAAATCTTGGACTTTTATATAAAATATCATTAAAACCATATACTTCATTGAAAGCGGCTAAGCTCAATCTACGACCTACTTCTTGTTTATTTAAAGGATGAATTGTTTTTGCATCACCAATATCAATTGCAGTAATCATACTAGAATTGGGAATAGCAAGTGCTTCGTCTTGCGCTTCTCTCAATTCTGCCCAAATATCATCTTCTGGAACATCTTGTGGTTCTGTATAATTAGCCAACTGCACATACAGTATAGGCATTTTTTCATTTTTCCAGAGTGTTCGCCAATCTTTCATCCATTTAGGGAATAATGTTTTGTATTCTACTGCACGATAAGTATTGGTTTCACCTTGATACCAAATTACACCTTTGATAGGAAAATCAGTAATTGGAGCAATCATACCATTGTATAATAAAGTTGGAGAAGAATTAGGTCCAAAATCTGCGCCCATTGGCATTGGTTTTGTTGATGAATATCCAACTTTATAATGCCAATTTCCCGCTAAAGGAATTTGGTTTCCTTTCACATCAATATACATTTGAGCGGGTTTTCCATAGATTCCACCACCACCGATATAATCTTCGATACGGACAACAATTTTATTTTTTCCTATTTTTAAAACATTGGGTTGAATATCATAATTTCGATTTTTATTATATTGATTATACTTTTCCCCAATTTTGATTCCATTGATCCAAACAATATCTGAATCATCAATAGGGCCCAGCGATAATTCTGCGACTAGTCCAACCTGATTTTTTTCAATAGTAAATGTTTTTTCAAACCAAATCACCCCATCCATTTCTTTGAGGTTCTTTACTCCCGCACTTTCCCATATTCCTGGCAACAACATTTGATTGCAATCCGAAAAATCCATATCGGACCACAAATATTCACCATCTTTCATCCCTTGATCTTCTCCTTTAAATTTTTTCAACCAAATTTCAAATTTTGACTTTCCTTCTGCTTTTTCCTTTTCAATATCAATACCTGCCAGTTTATCAATTTGTTTTTTGTAGGCAGGTAAGTCTAGTAATTCATTGGGACTCATCCATGTTTCGATGACCGTTCCCCCAAAATTATCACCCAATAATCCTATTGGAATATCCAATTTTTGAAATAACGCTTTTCCAAAGAAATATCCCACAGCGGAGAATTGGGCTATAGATTTAGAATTACATTCTTCCCATTCTCCCTCTTCAAGATCTACTAATGGTTTTGTAGATATTTTATTTCCTACATTAAAAACCCTAATATTAGGGAAAATGGCATTTTTCACTTCTTTTTCACCATCTAGTGCATTTTCAACATACCATTCCATATTCGATTGCCCTGCACATAGCCAAATATCTCCGAAAGTGATATTATTTAATTCAATTTTTTCTCCTTTACTTTTTATTTTAATTTGGTAATTTCCTCCCGCTGACCTACTTGATAAAATTACTTTCCAGTATCCTTTCGGATCCGAAGTTGTTGTTTGAGACTTACCATCAAAATTAATTTCAACCAAGCTATTACTTTCTGCCCAACCCCATATTGGTATTTCGACATCTCTTTGAAGCATCATATTGCTAGAAAATATCTTTGCAGTTTTAAGTTGTGCTCTTGTGCATGTAGCGCTTAGGGAGAGTAGAATTACTATAAAAATTTTGTAGGTCATTGGCATCTATCTGTACGAGTTTTCAACCGAATTTCGGATGATAAACCCTTTAGGTTTGTAAAAATTATATTTTTGATACTAAGGAAATCTGAAAATCGGTTGAAAACTCGTACAGATAGATGCCAATGACCTAC
>CAMZLN010000131.1 GCA_947311465.1 uncultured Saprospiraceae bacterium | reverse complement strand
TCAACATGATCTCCATAATAGGCAGTTTTACCTAAAATGGCCTTGTAAACTTTTCCTTTCAAACGAATTTGCCAACTAGTTAAAGGATCAGAACTCACCGCTTGATTAATATAAGGCATATTATAAAATGACATACAGCAACCACAAGGGCAATTTTCAATGACGGCGTTTTTCTTCTTACTTCGTGTTGTTTCAAAAACAGATTTATAGAAATTTGGCAATTGTTCACAAGCCTGTTCTGGATAATCTAATTTATGTTTTGGATGATGATCAGGAGGCACCGCATTCATGTGTTGTCCGTCCATTTTAAGACCATCAAACCCCCATTCATCAATAAACATATCAAGTGTTTTATTGGTATGGTCTATTGTTTTAGAATATATTGGGCTCATATAATACGCATCCCACCAAGTGATAATTCGTGGCGCCCATTCTTCTGTATATAAAATTATATCGGGATTTTCATTCAATAAATTGGTACAAGGATCAACAGCCAAAGGCGCCCACCATAACTTCGCTTTCATACCATGTGCATGAATATCATCAACGAATTTTTTCATCTGATCACTCCCGCCAGGAAATTTTGTAGCATTTACATCCCAATCTCCTTCACCTAGCTGAAAACCATCATCTAAAACCGCCCATTTGAATCCGATTTCTTTGGCTTTATCTAATGTACCTACGATTTCATCAAGTGTAAACCCACGTTCATATCCCCACGCACACCAAATGGGCTCGAATGCGGAAGGCTCTGGTTCTGCGAATTTCAATCCTTTTGCTTTCATATAGTTGGTATATTCATGCAAACTATGAAAACAATCACCATTGTGAACAGACACAAATGTTTCAAGTGTTTTAAATTCATCACTAGGTTCTAAATCATATCCATCTTTATACGTTTTTGAAATAGAAACTTGAGTATTATTGGATTTGTAATCTCTTTCAACAGGTAACGAAACCAATTGCGGATACAAAGTTGTGTGCCCAATGGCTATACCTGCATCAGAACGCCAAACATCAACGATTGGGATTCCACCCCCATAATCGAGATTATTCATTCCCATATAATTTTTTTGATAAAAATCTTGTGGAACTTCTAAAATCCAATCGGCTCTAGCACTTGTAGAACTTCCTTGAAAAGACCAAAAAGTAGTATCTTTTGGATTGATTTCAATTTTATGTCTATTATTTACCCATTTTGTAATCTTCATAGACTCCTTAGTCATATTGGTGTAGGTAACATTAAAGACGGCTAGATCAGGAAATTCATCATAACATGTAATCAAAAGCGACTTTTTCAGTCTAATTCCATCCCTATTATAGATACCTGTCAATTGATATCTATTTCCAGAGCCAATACTATCTTTGTAGTTGTCTATGAGTTTATAATCATTGATTTTAAATTTATCGATTTCATTTTTCCAAAGAGTAATTGCTTCTGAACTACTAAAAAACTTTTCAAAATCAGTATTGGACTTCAATGAATTTACTCTAGTTTGTAAAAAGTTATTGACTTCAATTTTTAAGTTTCCATGAATAATTTTCAATGGTCCATTATTTTGACTAAACAACGGATTAGAGAATAAAAATACAATAAAAAAAACTGATATTATTTTGATAGAAATTTTCATATAAAAAGGTGCTTGTTATAAAACGATTATTTTTTCAATTTGAATTTTACCATTAAGTTCAATATTTAAAAAATAAACTCCATTTTCTAAATTTGGAATCTGAATGATTTTTTCGTTAGATACAAAAACTGTTCTTCCATATAAATCAATTAATTCTGACGCCACCGAATCACCATCAACATCAATAAATAATGTAGCACCAGATTGAACACAATTTGGATAAATTTTTGCAAACTTACTATGATAAATCTCATCTGTTCCAGTGGAATAAGTCGTTCCGTAAAAATCAATGGATTGCCCCTCTAAAATAAAATCAGATTCAATAGTCAAAACAGGATTATCCCCGCCTGCTTCAACCGTAAAAGACTTGAAACCACCTGGATCAAGATACTGCAAAGATTCTTGGCTTCTCACCCCATTTACAGTAATATAAGCTGGGTAATAAAATGGAGCAATTCCAATATTTTCTACTTCAACGATAGAAGAAGTTACATTTGTTTTGAAACTTTTAATCCTAAATTTATATCCCGAAGCAAAACTTGCATCCTTAATCCGATCCATGGTTTGATAGTCTGGTTGATCATTTCCGATCATATATGTGATATGAAATTCTGCGGCAGCATCTTCATAAACAATTCCGTGAGGACCATTGGGAACGTCCAAAACGTGTTCTTGATCATAATCTGTATAATAACTGAATTCTCCTCCAGCAGGAGAAATTTTAAAACGAGTTCTGTCAAAGAAATTCCAAGATTCTGTATTGTAACCTGCATGATCTTTGTGCATAAAAGAATCATCAAACAAACCAAATTGAATATTCAAAAGATTAGGATGATTTTCAAATGGCGAATAAGTATCATCCGCTGCATCAATAGAGATACTCCATGGTTTGTATTGAAAAATGGTATCCAAATGATTAAAAAACTCAATTTGAAACGCCTTACTAGGAAATGTTTTGCCCAACACAAATGGACCATCATAGATATGATATTCCCCCCATAGACCAAACCCCACTTGAATAAAAGCTAATCTTGGATCTGCATCATATTTTTCTGCGAAAGCAGTATAAAATCGAATTGTAAAATCACTTAGTTCTGGATGAGTCCAATCTGGAAACCAAGTTGTTTCACCTTCAGACTTACCTTTTGTCTCGTGATAATCCGATAAATTTTTGATATATTGAGGAACAGATGTTTCTTCTCCCACATAGGCATATCTAAATCGAAAAATAGCTTGATGGTTTCGACTAGAGATATCATTGAGCTTATCTTCAACTTTATCCCACACAAAATTTCCATCTAAATCCACTACATCCTGAAAGAGCATATAGGAAAATTCTAACGAAATAGCATCCGTATTCGTATTATCTCCATCCCAAAACACAATTCCAGTCATGGGTTGAACATCCGTAATTGTGGATTCCACAATAATTTCTTCATACTCTTGTGCATTGATGTTAAATGCCACCAAAATCAAGAAAAATATTATTATTTTTTTAAAATTCATAAGGTATTATTAATGATTCAATGGTGCAATGAGGCAATGGTGCAATGGTACAATGGTGCAATGAATTTCAAAATAAGTCTTTTTTTAAACAAACAATGATCTTTTTCAAACAAATGATTCAATGAGATAATGATTCAATGACGAAATGATACAATAAATTTCAAAATAAATCTTTTTTTAAACAAACAATAATCTTTTTCAAACAAATGATTCAATGAGATAATGATTTAATGACTAAATGGTGTAATGAATTTTAAAATAATTCTTTTTTTAAACAAACAATGATCTTTTTCAAACAAATGATTCAATGAGATAATGATT